>CAYVPM010000450.1:0-4117 GCA_964453475.1 uncultured Saprospiraceae bacterium
GCCCAGCGCCGCCAGTATGGCTGCCTGATAGCCAGAGCCTGTGCCGATTTCCAGTACCTTGTCCCGAGTCTCAATTTCCAGCAATGTCGTTTGGTAGGCTACCGTGAAGGGCTGGGAAATGGTCTGATCGTTGCCGATGGGGAAAGGTTTGTCCTCGTAAGCATGGTCTTCAAAATCTTTTGCAAGAAAAAAATGCCTCGGCACCGATCCCATGGCCGCCAGTACCGATTCGTCGCTGATCCCCCTTCGCCGCAGCGAGTCAACCATGCGTTTGCGCAATCCTTTATGTCTGTATGTATCTTTCAAAACAGGAATTTAAGCCTTTTTGGCTTTAAATTTAATATTTTGGGGAAATGAGCAGCGAAAGTACGGTTTGAAAAAATAATTTTGCCCTTAAAGCCGGAACAGCTTTAAGTTTACCCGGCATTTCAATTCATGAACCCACCATTTCTAGCAAACAATTCAATTTCAATATGGCAATTCCGATAAAATTTGGCACTGATGGCTGGCGGGCAATAATCGCCGACGACTACACCGTGGACAATGTGATGCGCGTGGCAGAAGCCACTGCCTTGTACATGAAAAAAAACAAGATGAAAAAGGCGGTGATCGGTTTCGATTGCCGATTTGGCGGATTGCTGTTTGCTTCGCGGACAGCCCAAGTGCTGGGCGCCTATGGAATTCAATGCCATATTGCCAGCAGTGGCTTTGTCAGTACGCCTATGGTAAGCCTGGGGGTGGTGAAGCTGAAGGCAAGTTTGGGCATCGTGATTACGGCCAGCCATAATCCGCCTTCTTACAACGGTTATAAACTTAAAGCTGCTTACGGCGGACCAATGATTCCCGACGAGGTGACAGCGGTGGAAAATTTGATTCCTGACGTTTGCTCCCTGAAGGAATTGCCGAGTTTCAACGAGCTCCGGGAGAAAAACTTGCTCAAGGAAGCAGACCTGGAGGGCATCTATATCAAACATGTCAGGAAGAACTTCGACCTTAAACTGATCAAGACCGGGGCGGGCAAAATTGCCTACGATGCCATGTATGGTGCCGGTCAGAATGTGGTGAAAAAACTACTCCCAAGATGTGTATTTCTGCACTGCGACAACAATCCCGGCATGCACGGTCAGGCGCCGGAGCCCATTCACCGCAACCTGAGCCTGCTCAGCGAGACCATCAAAAAGAACCCTAAAATCACCGCTGGCCTGGCCAACGATGGCGATGCCGACCGCATTGGCATGTACGACGAGGATGGCAATTTTGTAGACAGCCACCACCTGCTGCTGATTCTCCTGTTATACCTGCACAAATACAAGGGAATGACGGGAAAGGTCGTGTTCACGTTTTCAGTGACCGACAAGATGAAAAAAATGGCCGAAAAATTTGGTCTTCCTTATGAAATAACCAAGGTTGGTTTCAAGTATATTGCAGAAATCATGACCAAGGAAGACATTCTCGTTGGGGGAGAGGAGTCGGGCGGATTGGCGGTGAAGGGCCATATCCCGGAGCGCGACGGTGTGTGGATGGGCTTGCTGGTTTTTGAGTTTATGGCGCGCACCGGAAAAACGCTGAAAGGGCTGGTAGCAGAAGTGTACAAGGAGGTCGGCGCATTTGCTTTCGACCGTGACGATCTGCACATCACCGAAGCGCAAAAGCAAAACGTGATCAAAATGTGCAAAAACCGTGCTTACACTGCCTTTGGAAGATACAAAATCACGGGTGTCGAAGACCTTGACGGTTGGAAATTCGTATTTGGCGAGGAGAAATGGGTGATGATACGCGCCAGTGGTACAGAGCCGGTGCTGCGTGTCTACGCACAATCGCCTGACCTGGCAGAATGCCGCGCCATGCTCGACGCCACTAAATCTACTATACTATGAAAATAGCAATCGGCTGCGACCACGCAGGGTTTCCGTACAAGAAAGGAATCATTTCCATGCTCCAAGCCCAGGGGCACATGGTGCAGGATTTCGGCACCCATTCCCCTGATTCAGTGGATTATCCCGATTTTGCCCATCCTGTGGCAGAAGCGGTAGAAAGCGGGCAGGCAGAACGCGGCATTCTGATTTGCGGCAGCGCCAACGGCGTTGCCATGACCGCCAACAAACACCAACAGATCCGTTGCGCCATTTGCTGGACGGAGGAGTTGGCCTCCCTGGCGCGGCAGCACAACAATGCCAACATCATTGCCTTGCCCGCCCGTTTTGTGCCGGAAATACTGGCACAGGCCATGGTACGCATATTCCTCAGCACCGAATTTGAAGGCGGGCGGCATGGAAACCGGGTGGGCAAGATTTCATGTGCATAGGAAAACCTCCAGGCAAGCAATCATCAACTAAAAAACTCTATCGATGAAAAAATACCCCATCCTTCTACTATTGGTTTGTGTGGCAATACAAGGATTATCTGCCCAGGAAACCGAAAAAGACAGCCTGAAAATTTCCTTTGGGGCATACGTAGAACCTTACCTCAACCTGGATTTCAACAAGCCATCCAGCGGAAACCGCCCAGATTTCCTGTATGCCTACAACAGGGCAAACGAAGTCAATATCAACCTTGGGATGGTGAAAGCCAAGCTCGAATCAAATCGGGTGCGGGCCAATGTAGCTTTGGCAGCAGGTACTTATATGAATGCCAATTATGCCGCCGAGACTGGTGTGATGCGCAATGTTCAGGAAATGAACGTCGGCCTCCGACTCTGCAAAAAGCAGGAACTGTGGCTTGATGCAGGGGTCATGGGTTCGCACATAGGATTTGAAAGCGCTATTGGAAAAGACTGTGGCACACTTTCGCGCAGCATGATGGCGGAAAACTCTCCTTATTTTGAAACGGGCGCCAAGCTGACCTACAATACGCCCAACGAAAAATGGTTGCTGAGCGCCCTGGTGCTTAATGGATGGCAACGGATCCAACGCGAGGAGGGCAATACCATGCCTTCTTTCGGTACCCAGATACAATTTAGTCCGAATGACAAGGTGCTGTTGAACAGCAGTACATTTATTGGTTCAGACAGCCCGGATGCGCAACGCCAGATGCGCTATTTCCATAATTTTTACGGCATTTTCCAGCTTTCAGACCGTTGGGAGCTCACAGCGGCTTTTGATGCTGGCTGGGAACAGGTGGCGCCGGAGCGCAGCGATTATTACACCTGGTATTCCTCGGTCCTGTTGTTGCGCTACGCAGCAACCCAAAAATTATCCGTTGCGGGTCGCGCCGAAGTGTACAGCGATGAGGAAGGGGTCATAATGGGCATCAACTCCTTTAATGTGACAGGCTTTTCGATGAACCTTGATTATGCCATTACACCCAACGCCCTTTTTCGGCTTGAGGGCAGACTCCTGACCAGCGACAACGATATTTTCCAAAAGGATAGCAACCGGTTCAGCAAGAACAACACTTGCATCTCCGCTGCAATTGCTGTTGATTTCTGAAAAAAACACCTGCAATTTTGACAGTGCAGGCATCCCGATTGGTTTTTTAGCGTTATATCAGCGACGTTGGGCATATTTCTGTCCGATTTTCACGGTTTGGCAATAAAATTGCCGTTAAATTGCCTGATTTCATCGTAAAAATTGTTTTTGCGATGTGTTGATTTTAACCACGTAAATATTTATGAAATTCAAACTTTTGATTTTTTCCCTGTTGCTGGCCATTAACCTGCCTGCGCAAACAGGCACACGACCAGATACCACCCAGAATTCAGGGACCCTTGGCATGAGCCGTCCGCCTGAACAGCGCAAGAAGCGCCAATACAAACTTCCGGATGCTAAGCCATTTGCGGCAGGTATCAAAGCTGAAGACCTGAAAGCCTTGCTTTATGTGCTGACTGCCGACTCCCTGCAAGGCCGTGAAACCGGACAAATTGGTCAACAAAAAGCAGCCCAGTTCATCGCTGAGCAGTTCAAAGCCGCTGGCATCCCGCCCAAAGCAGACAAGAATTCTTATTTCCAACAAATTTTGCTGCGCAGCGATGCCTGGTCAGACATTGGCCTGACAGTGGACAAGCAAGAATTTAAGAACCGAACCGACTTTTATGTTTTCCCAGCCTTTACCACTGATGCCCCAAAGGTTGAATTAAAGGACGTCGTATTTGTTGGATATGGCATTGAGGAAGGCGTCT
>CAYVPM010000451.1:0-4114 GCA_964453475.1 uncultured Saprospiraceae bacterium
TTCAGCGAAGGAGGGTGGCAGCACCCTAAAGGCAGAAAGCAGCAGAAATATGGCAGAAATAGCCCGATTGTCGCTGACCTTGACGGGCGAACATGCACCTGAATCCTGGCAGCCAACAGCAAAAAAAGCGGTTGATTTTTATACCCTCAAAAGTTATGTCGCCAATTTGTTGGCCCGGCTGGGCATCAGCGGTTATCAGGAATCAGTGCAGAACGAGTCGCCTTACCAATATGCCCTGAAATACCACCGCGGTGCTCAGGAACTGGTCGTTCTCGGTTCTGTGCAGCCTGTGATTTTAAAGAAAATGGACATCAAAAACCCTGTGTTCTTTGCCGATTTCAATTTTGAAAACGTACTGAAAGCATTGGGCAACAACAAGATACAATTTCAGGAACTGAACAAATTCCCGAGCGTTCGGCGCGATTTGGCGCTGGTAATCGACAAAGGTGTGGCTTTCGCTGACATCCGCCAACTGGCCGCCAAAACAGCCAAGAAAATGCTTCGGGAGGTCAATTTGTTCGACGTGTTTGAAGACGAAAACAAACTCGGCGCCGGGAAAAAGTCCTACGCCGTGAGTTTCACTTTTGAAGACCCGGAAAAAACCTTGCAAGACAAAGAGATCGACGCGCTGGTGGAGCAACTCACCAACGTTTTTGAAGGAAAATTGGGCGCTCAGATCAGGAAGTAAATTGACATTAACTGGGGAATTACTGGCAAACAGATTTTTCATTTGTTGTATTTCCTTGAATACATAACAACCAAATTAATGCAAATCAACGGATTATGGAACCTACAAGCATTATAATAGGACTGGTCATTGGGGGCATTGCCGCCTTTGTGATCGCCAGTCTGACCATGAAAAAAGGCAGCTCAAAAGCAGTAGAAGAGGCGAATGCTCAAGCCGATTTGGTCATCAAAGAGGCCCGCCTAAGCGCCAAACGTGTAGAAGATGAAGCCGCACTGAAAGCGGAGAAGCTGGTGGCAAAAGCGGAAGCCGAAAACGAGCGCATCAAACAGCAAAAAATCCAGGAGGCCAAAGAACGGTACGCGCAGATGCGCCAGGAAGTAGAGGCTGAAAAAATGCAGCGCCAACTGGAACTCAAAGACCTTGAAATCGACATTGCCTCCAAGCAAAAAGACATCCAGGTTGAAACAGATGCCATCAATGCCCGATTTGCCGAACTGGAAAACCGGAAAGGCGAACTGGACATCCGGGAAAGCGAAGTCGATGTGCTGCGCGAAAACCTCGACAAGCAGGTAAAAATCGTTCAAAAGAAAAAAGAAGAACTGGATGCTGCCAACGAGGAGCGCATCAAAGCCCTGGAAACCATTGCAAAACTCAGCCAACAGGATGCCAAAGACCAATTGTTGGAACAGGTGCGCGCCAAAAGTGAAACAGAGGCACAGTCTATCGTCCGCGATGCTGTAACGCAAGCCAAAGTCACCGCCAGCAAAGAAGCTAAAAAGATCGTCATCCAGACCATCCAGCGGATGGCCGCAGAGTTTACGATTGAAAATACGGTATCGGTGTTCAACCTGGAAAGCGACGAGATGAAAGGCCAGATCATCGGTCGTGAAGGCCGGAATATTCGCGCCCTCGAAGCGGCAACAGGCGTCGAAGTGATCGTGGATGACACTCCGGAAGCGATTGTGATTTCTTCTTTCGACCCGATTCGCCGCGAAATTGCGCGGCTTTCCCTGCAACGCCTCGTGGCCGACGGCCGCATCCACCCCCAGCGGATCGAGGAGGTGGTCGCCAAAGTACAGAAGCAACTGGAAGAGCAAATCATCGAGATCGGCGAGCGCACCGTGATCGAGCAAGGCATCCACGGCCTCAACCCTGCCCTCGTGCGCATGGTGGGTCGTATGCGTTTCCGTTCCTCTTACGGTCAAAACCTGCTGAAGCACAGCATCGAAACTGCCGAACTTTGTTCCATCATGGCAGCCGAACTGGGATTGAACGCCAAGCAGATCAAAATGGCCAAGCGTGCCGGCCTCCTGCACGACATCGGCAAAGTTGCCGAAGAAGAAACCGAACTCTCCCACGCATTGGTCGGCATGAAAATGTGCGAAGAATACGGCGAGCACCCCGTTATCACCAATGCCGTCGGCGCCCACCACGATGAGATCGAGATGAACAACATCATTTCGCCCATCATCCAGGCATGCGACGCCATCTCGGGCGCCCGCCCAGGCGCGCGGCGCGAGATATTGGAGAACTACCTCAAGCGCATCGGCGAACTCGAAGACATCGCCATGGGTTACGATGGCGTGTCCAAGGCTTTCGCCATGCAAGCTGGTCGCGAGCTCCGCGTCATTGTGGAAGCCGACAAAGTGACCGACCAATACGCCGACGATCTTTCGTTCATGATTTCACAGAAAATCCAAGACGAAATGCAGTATCCGGGGCAGATACGGGTGACGGTTATTCGAGAGAAACGTGCTGTGGCTTATGCGCGATAAAGGCAATTTTAGTCCGCCGCTCTTTCCCGCCACAATGCGAACTGGGCCGCAAACGTAAAGCGCAAGGTTGGCAATAGTTTGCGGTTGCGTTGGTTGGCTGTAAAATCCACTTCCGGGTTTTCGGTGAGCACGTAAGCAGGCCGGGCGGTCAGCCTGAAAAATTCCTTTTTGTACACATTGAACCCGATTCCAAACTCGTAGGTTCTTGTTTTGGGCACCACCAATTGCCCGCGCTGCACACCGACCGCATAGGGCTGGCTGAATTCAGCGTTGCGGAATTTTATGATATCGGGACGCCCCAGGTCGACTTGCTCGAAAGTGATGCCTGCGTGCAGGTACACGCAGTCGCAGCGGTGCACCCGGTAGTTAATTTTAAGTGGCACAACCCAATACGCCGGCTTGAAACCGTGCAGGTTGGCCAGATAGTAGGTAAGCAAAGCGCCATTCACCTCGCGCTGGGTTGTTTCCCCCGTAAAAGAATAATATTCGTATTCCCCATATTGCTTTCTGCCGATGCCAATGCCCAGAGAAACAGGGCCTAACGAGCCCTCCAGCTGTAATGCAGGTATCGCCCGGGGCCTGAGCCCGCTCGAGAATTGGGCTACATCGAATCCGGATTCCAGTCCAAGTACGATGGTTCCAAAAGACCTTTGTGCCGAAATGTTTGTGCAAAAAAGTGATAAAATTGCGATCCTGAGTAGTTTGTTCATGTGCTCAACGGTGGTGTTTAGCCGGAAAGATAATACATCGGCACTGCACGCTGCCTGTCCCGGCTATTGTTAATGTATCAAATAAGTAACCCCTGCCTGCGTTTAGGGTTAAAATCTGTTTATGCGACACCTGTACCTATTGGCATTACTGGCATTTACCTGCCCAATTTTTGCGCAAAAAACCAAACCCCAAATCACTTTCGAATTGGCCGAAGCCTTGCAAAAAAAGTTGGTTAGCCTACGCGTAGAAGGCACCGGCGGCCATCAGGGCGAAACGCTAAAGGTAGTTTGCAAAAACCTGGCAGGCCGTTATTTGCGCATCCATATTCCCCTGGGGCAGCTAATGGAGCCAGGTGATACGGCGCAGCAAACCCTGGTAGTCGCGCAGGAACAAACGCTGTCTGTCAATGTCAAAACGCCTGGTGAAGCATTGCTCAAAACTTTTTGCACCCAGTCGGGCGAAATTTCACCAACCACAGGAATGGCTTTTAGTATTGGCTCCATGGCTTCCGGACAACTCTGCAGTTTATTACAATTCATGGCTGAAAAGGGGAAAACAGACGCTCCTGAAGCGCAAAATGCCGTATGGTGTGTTACAAAGGGCGGGCGCACCCTGGGCAGTATCGGTGATCCGGAACTACAAAAGTTCGTTGCAGACCTGTTCGGTAAAAACCTTCCAGGATACAAAGTCATACACAAAACCGTGGAGCAAGTCCCCGGCCGCCGCGCTGAATTGGGCAAGGCGCTCGTTGTGGAAGGCAACTTCCGATATTTCCTGGAAAAGGACGAAATAACCATTATGGTGCTGCTCGACGGGGAGGGGAAGCAGATAAAACAGGTTTCCAAAGAAGAAAAAATGACGGCCGGCGAGCATCGCAGCAGCCTGCGCCTGGAAGTGTTTAACCTCTCCCCCGGGAAATACACCCTTCGGATGCAGACCA
>CAYVPM010000452.1:0-4109 GCA_964453475.1 uncultured Saprospiraceae bacterium
GCTTGCCGTCTTCCAGAAATTGTGCGGTTCCCTGGCCGGCCAGTACCACGTTGCGCGGGTTCCAGCTGAATTTGTAATGCCAGGGATTGTTGTCGCTTTCAGGCGCCACCAGGCCACCGGTAAAGGAATAGAAAGCCGTGATTTTGCCGCCTGCCTTTTTTATTTCGTTGATGCGCTGCATGGCGCTCATGTGGTCTATGCCTGGATCAAGGCCCAGTTCGTTCATGAATACGAGGGCTCGCTGCCGGGCTTCGTCGCCCAGCCGGAACACTTGCTTGCTGACGTAGCTGGCGGTGACAAAATGCTTGCCCAGCGTAATGCAGTCCTGCGCCATTTCCAGGTGCATTTGAGGTGGCAACATGGACACCACCACGTCGTGCCGGGCAATGACGTCGCGGCGATCGTTGGGTTTGGAAGCATCCAGCCAGATGGCACGCCCGTGGGTGTGACCGTGGATTTTTTTTCTGGCCAATTCAATGTCAGCATCGGCAACCGTAACCAAAAAATTGTGTTTCGGCGCTTCTTCAAGTATGTAGTTGATCAAGGCAGTTGCTGACCTGCCCGCACCAATAATGAGGAGATTCTTCATGTAAGTATGGAATCGTGATGAAGTGCAAAGGTAGGGGTTTCGGCAGAAATAAAATGGGTCAGCCCTTAGCAGACCGACCCAAAAGAGAAATGTGCATGGGATTAAAATGGACTTTCGTCCTAAGCGGAAGTGGGATGGCTTTTTTTGTCAGAAAAAACGGGCGGAGCTTTGTATGACTCTTTGAAAAGAGCTATATTTGCCGTCCATTTATTTCTTACTTTCATTTACTCACAAATTTTGCAGCAATTATGAGTACACCTGTTACCATTAAAATCAAAAATGGAACTGTGAGCGTTTCGAGCGCCCGTTGATTGTAGATCAGGATGCTCCAGTGAGACCAATTTTTCAATTTCTAAACTTTCAACGCCCTGTCCTTCAACGACGGGGCGTTTTCTTATGTTCCTATATTCACACAAAAAATCGTGCCGTTTTTTGCAATATCTTCGCACCCAAGTTGATTTGATATGAAATTACTACTTACAAGCCTGTTTGTTTTCATGGGCAGCCTTTTTTCCTTTGCCCAAACTCCTGTGGTTACCGATACTACAATTTATGAGGTGGCAGAAAGCCTTCCTTATCCACTGTTCAAAACCTGTTTTCCCGACAAGCGCCCTTCATGGACGGTTGACAGTATGCGTCGCTGTGGTGAAATGAACCTTCTGGGTATGCTCAGCGCCAATATGCGTTATCCGGTAGAAGCGCAGGAAAATGGCATACAAGGCACCGTTGTGCTTTCGTTTGTCGTGGAGCCCAGCAACGGGCGTATTTCAAACCTGGGGCTGCTCAAGGATATCGGCGGCGGCTGTGGCCAGGAGGCAATACGTGTATTGAAAGCACTGGACGAAGTGGGGATGCGCTGGGCGCCGGCCATGCAAGGTGGCAGCCCTATTCGGGTCAGGCATTCGCTGCCCATGCGGTTCAAGCTGAAAGAAGCGCTGCCTTATTTTATTTCAGAGAAAGGAGATACCATTTACACCAACTATGACGCAGAACCCAGCTTTAAGCCTGGGTTGGATTCTCTGATTAACTTTGTCGTCAACAGGCTCGATTATCCGGCCGGCTGGGAAGATAGTTGCAAAACCGGCGTGATTGAAATGTCGCTTTTGATCGATAAAAGGGGCAGGTTACAAGTGGAAGACGTACTCGACTTCAACAACCTCGGCCTGGATTTTCAGTGGGAAGCCATGCGCCTGGCGAATAAAATGAACGGAATGTGGCAACCGGCAATTTACCAGGAAAAGTCCGTGACGGCATCTTCGCCTTTGCGCGTTGTGTTCAAATCTGACGAACAAAGCTGCAAAACCGCCAACGATGTCTTTGACCGGACCATGGTGCTGGCCGATGAAGGCTCTGTGTTGGCAGCAACCGACAAACCGGATGAGGCCATCAGTAAATGGACCGAAGCCCTGAAGTTGCAACCTGACAATTGCGAAATCCTGTACTACCGCGGCACTACCTTGCTGAACCAAAACCGCCGGGAAGACGCCTGCAAAGACTTTGCCCGCATCAAAGAAATATTGGGCATTACCTGGTTTGAGGACGTGAAAAGGCTTGTTTGTGGATGGTAGGCTATACGGCAAGCCAAAACTTTACACTTTCTTAATATTAAAGCCATTACAGCGGGATCAAGAGCAAGGATACCTTTGCGCAAAACTGACATACCATGATTGAAAATGCGCCGCAAAAAAAGATATTGATTGTAGATGATGAACCTGACATCCTGGAGTTTTTAAGGTACAACCTGAAAAAGGAAGGCTTTAAGGTGGTAACGGCGCCCGATGGCAAACAGGCGATCAAAATTGCAGAGATCGAAAAGCCTGACCTGATTATCCTCGATATCATGATGCCCGAAATGGATGGTATCGAAACTTGCCGCCAAATGCGGGAGCACAAAGAATTTGCCGACACGCCCATTGCTTTCCTTACCGCCCGTGACGAAGACTTTTCCCAAATTGCAGCCCTGGACGTTGGCGGCGACGATTATGTGACCAAGCCCATCAAGCCCCGGGTACTGGTCAGCAGGATTCAGGCCCTGCTGCGTCGCGTCGACAGGCTCAATGAGGTTGAACTGAATGAAATTCGCCTGCAAGATTTGGTGATCGATAAAAACAAAGTGCTGGTTTTTAAACAAGGCGCAGCCATTGAATTGCCCAAAAAGGAATTTGAGATATTATGGCTGCTGGCTTCCCGGCCAGGCCGGGTTTTTACCAGAGACGAAATTTTCGACAAAATTTGGGGCGCTGATGTCATCGTCGGCAACCGCACCATTGACGTGCATATCCGAAAATTGCGCGAAAGGCTGGGCGAAGAATACATCAAGACCGTGAAAGGCATTGGATATAAATTTGACTTTTGATGTTCAAAAACCAAACACCGCGACAACTCTCCTTTTTTATTGCCATCCTGTCAGCAACAGCACTGGCATCACTCACCTTGCTGCTGCGGTTGCTAGGGCTGCTGAACATCAAGTGGTCGGAACTGGCCTTGCTTTTTATCGCAGCTTCCCTGGTTGGCTTCGTGGTAAATTTCTACCTCATTCGATACTTCATCTTCCGCCGTATAAAATTGATTTACAAGATTATACACCGCAGGAAACTGCCCCAGGAGTTTCGCTCGAGCAACCTTAAAATGGGCAAGAATATTCTCGATAACGTTGAACAGGAGGTAGATTCCTGGATGGAGCAAAGCAGTAATGAGTTGGAAGAGCTGGAGCGGCTGGCAACCTACCGCCGCCGGTTTATCGGTGATGTTTCCCACGAACTCAAAACACCGATCTTTAACATCCAGGGCTTTGTGCATACCTTGCTCGATGGGGCATTATACGACCCGGAGGTGAACGAAAACTACCTGAAAAGGGCTGCCAAAAACATCGAACGCCTCCAATCCATCGTCGAAGAACTGGAGACGATCAACAAACTGGAGTCTGGCCAGATGGTACTGGAGTTACAAGAGTTTGACTTGTATAAACTGGCAGAAGAGGTGTACGCCGACCTGGAGGTCCGTGCCAAAGAACGCAATATCCGGTTTGCATTCAAAGACGGCGCCTCACAGCATTATCAGGTGCGGGCCGACAAAGAAAGCATACGCCAGGTGCTGATAAACCTGGTGCACAACTCCATCAAGTATGGCACAGAAGGTGGCTTGACAAAAATAAGCTTTTACGACATGGAAAGCTATGTACTGGTAGAAGTCAGCGATACCGGCATCGGCATCAGCCAGGAGAACATGAAGCATGTTTTCGACCGTTTTTACCGGGTCGACAAAAGCCGCTCACGGGATGCAGGCGGCACCGGGCTCGGGCTGTCAATTGTTAAACACATCGTGGAGGCACACAAACAAACGATAAATGTGCGCAGTACAGAAGGCAAAGGCTCCACTTTCGGCTTTACTTTGGAAAAGGTTTGAGCACCGTCCACCGTCTACCGTCTACCGTCCACCGTCCACCAGTACCCTGTAATCATCCCAGCGCGCTGCCTCATTTTTCATTTCGAGCAGATCGAACAGTTGCCCTTCGTATAGC
>CAYVPM010000453.1:0-4108 GCA_964453475.1 uncultured Saprospiraceae bacterium
CGCCAGAGGTGAAGGAGTAGGGGGTGCGGCGGAATTGCCACATGGATGCGAGCAGCACGTCGGGGTTGCGGGGGTCCATGATGATATCGGCGCAGCCCGTTTTTTCGTCGGTGTAGAGGATTTTTTCAAATGTTTTACCGCCATCGGTACTTTTGTAGAGGCCACGGTCGGGGCTGTCACTCCACAGTTTTCCGGGCACGGCAACGTAGATTATATTTGAGTTGCTGGGGTGCAGTACGATTTTGGAGATATGTTCGGAGTTTTCGAGGCCGACGCGGGTCCAGTTGCGCCCTGCATCAGTGCTTTTGTAGAGGCCCAGTCCGATGGCAACGCTGTTCCGCATGTTGGATTCGCCGGTGCCTACCCAAATCGTTTCCGGCTTGTTCTGGTCGATGACCAGGCAGCCGATGCTTTGGGGGTGTTTGTCAAAAACCGGCTCGAAGGTCATCCCCGCTGTGGTGGACTTCCAAACGCCGCCGCCGGCCGTACCGATGTATATGGTTTTTGGGTTGCTGATCACCGCATCTATGGCTGTGGTGCGGCCGCCCATCACTGCTGGGCCGATGCTCCGCGCTTCGATAGCGCCGAAGGTGGAGGAACTGATTTTGGTTTGCGCAAATAGGCTGAGGGAAAAGAAAGTCAGGAGCAGAAGTAGGAATTGCTTCATTGAGTTGGTTTTGAAAAACTGATTGTTTTTAATAGGTATTTACCCTAAATGGGCAAAATCAATAAACGTCCGTCACCCCATATTTTCAATAGGAGGAAAAACCCTGGAAATGAATGGCTTGTGTTTACGCCGCTTGGCCAAGACGGGGTTGTGTAAAAAGGATCAGGATTGAAAATATCGCCAAACTTTATTTCGATTTTCTTGGCCAAGACCTTCCAGGTTTTCAAAACCTGGAAGGTCTAAGCGCTCGAACGAAATTAAAATCGGTTCGTTTTTCTTAGCCAAGCCTTTTGACACAACCCCGTCTAAGCGCTCGAACGAATTTCCCAATTATCATGTAGCTGACATCGGGCTGGGTAGCTAATTATTTGGGCATTTCGAATGTCTTAGCATCCACCTCAGGATTGAACGTCACTTTGTTAAGCGTAATGGTAGCGTTGCCCATTCCGCCGCCGGCTTGCTGCATGGCAAATGGCAGGGTGATGCCGTCCTGCGTTTTAAAATCGGAGTAAAAGGTGGCGCTTTCCACGGCCTTCCCATCTACTTCTTCCACATCAACACGCTTGATTTCGTTGTATGATTGTGGGTCGAAGAAGGAATATTCAGTCTTTTTCCCTTTGTTGACCTTTATTTTTATGGCTTCAACGCCCTCTACATCTTCAGTGCCGACGTATTCCAGGGTATAGCCTTTTTCTTTGTAGCCAACCAGGGTGCCGTCGATGTCGACCATGTCTTTCATGGACTCAACTGCGTCAGGGGTCATGGGCTCCGGGTCGTTCTGGCCGGCAAATGGGTTGGTCGACCAACCTTTGTCGCCTTCGATGACAACAATTTGGCTCATGCCCATCACAGACACGTCCATGCGGGCGGCCTTGTCGCGGACGGCGACCATTTTCCAGCCGATGCTCATGCCTGCGGCAGCATCGGTGGCGATGGTTGCTTCCATGGAAACGGAGTTGATGGTAGCCCATTTGTCACCGCCGGTGGCTGCCAGGTGCTTGGCGACGATTTCTTCGGCGTTTTGGGCTTGTGCAAATACGGTGGAAAGAAGTAATGTTGCAAAAAAGAGCATTTTTTTCATGGTAGTGAATTTGATTTGGAATGTTTTTCAGCCAAAAGTGGCGCATTTTTGAGGGTGCAAAGGAAAGCCTTAACCGTCGCGAAAGGAGGAATATTCGATTAGAATGAAGGAATATAGGACAAATAGACGCTTTGTAGCGCTGGATTTGCTTTGCCGCCGTTTCATGGTAAGTCCTTCGTTGATTAAATATTATTTTTGCCTGTCAACCCAAATCAATAAAATATTGCTGCATGAAACACCTGCTCCTTTCCGCCGCCCTCATACTTCTTGCCCTCGTTTTTTTTCAACAAAAGGCAATGGATAAACCTGTGCAAACACATGCGCAGCAGGAACGCCTGCCGGCTCAGGGCGAAAAAATCAACGGCCTGACACTGGTTGCCCCGCCGCAGCCATTTCCCGAAAATCCCATGCCTGCCATCAACAGTATTGGCGCCAACTGGATCGCTGTTATCCCTTATGCTTTTACCCGACTAGGGGTGCCGGAAGTGCGGTTTAAGGAAAATGAGGGACATTGGTGGGGCGAAAGGCCGGCAGGCGTGCGCGAAAGCATCCGCCTGGCACATGAAGCGGGCATCAAAGTTATGCTCAAGCCTCAAGTGTGGATACCCAGGGCTTGGACGGGCGCGCTTGATTTTCCCAGTGATAGCGCCTGGGGATTGTGGGAAAATACCTACGAACGATACATCCTGCGATTTGCCAGATTGGCCGATTCTACAGGGGCTGAGATGTTTTGTTTGGGAACGGAATTTGGCAAGGCCATCGAGCGAAGGCCGCAGTTTTGGCAAGCATTGATCCCTAAAATCAGGGCGGTGTACCATGGGAAACTTACCTATTCCTCCAATTGGGATGATTGGGAAAGGGTGCCGTTTTGGAATGCGTTGGACTACATCGGGCTTAGCGGCTATTTCCCCCTGGTGCAAAGCAAACTGCCCAGTGTTGATGCCCTTAAAGAGGCCTGGAAACCAATATGCAAGCGCCTGAAAACATTTAGTGCGGCACAGGAAAAGCCCATATTGTTCACCGAATGGGGTTACCTCAGCGTCGATAGTTGCGGGTGGCGCAACTGGGAACTGGAAGAAGCCATCAAAAGCAGGAATATTAACGAGCAAGCCCAGGCGAATTGTATGGAGGCCATGCTCGCTACCTTTCAGCCCGAGGAATTTTGGGCAGGGAGCTTTCTTTGGAAATGGTTCCCGAACATGCGCGGGCATGAGGGTTATCCGGAGCGGGACTACACGCCGCAGGGAAAAATGGCAGAGGAAGTGTTGCGGAGCTGGTATAAGGAGTGATTGACGATGACCCTTAGGGCTGTATCAATAGGCCTGGCTACGAAAAACGAGCCGATTCTAATTTCGTTCGAGTGCTTAGATCTTCCAGGTTTTCAAAACCTGGAAGATATTTGCCAAGAAAATCGAAATAAAATTTGGCTATAATACTGTCCACTACCTTTGGCACAGCCTTGAGCAAGTGAAAGCCAAAGGGGGCCGAAGTGGGCTTCAACCAGGCCAGTTGCCCGATACCTCCCAAATCATTGCACTCCGGTCATCGCTCACCGATATAAGGCAATTCTCCATCCACAGCAGCCGGTTCACCGAATTGATATGTCCGCCCAGGCGAAGTGTATCCACCACTTTCAGCAATTGATAGGTTTGGGCATCCCAGATTTTAAGGGTTTTGTCGCGGCTGGCGCTGGCAAACAACTTGCCATCGGGCGAAAAAACAATGTGGTTGACCGTAAAAAGATGGGCCGCTTCCTGGGGCGTTTCTGCGGCTCGTTGCCAGTTACCGGTGTCCCAAATATTGATGCGCGCATCCCGGCCACCGCTGAGCAAGTGACGGCCATCAGGCGAAAAAGCAAGGCTGAATACGGAATTTTCGTGGGCGTTTTTAATTTGGTATTTCAGTGCAAGTGTTTCAACATCAAGGATGTAGATATGGTTGTCGCTGGCGCCGACGGCTATTTCGCGGCGCTGATCAGTAATGGCCAGGGCCCGCAAAGCCTGGTTGGAAAGGTGGAAGCTCTCCACGGTTTTGGCAGATGCACTGTCCCAGCGGGTCAATACACCATCGCCACCGGCACTGTAAAGGTGCTTCCCGTGTTCCTGCAAATCATACACGCCTTTGTGGTGCTGCTGTACATTGCGTGTTTGCTCCGGCCTGTCGCGCAGTATCCAGTGCATGCCGCCGTCCATGTTGCCGGCCAGGATGCGGGAGCGGTCGCGGAAGCTGAGCAGGGCGAATATTTTCGTTTCAGTACTGGCGATCAACTTGCCTTGTTCCGGGTCATCGAGATCCCATTCCACTACCCAGCCATCGCCGCCCGCTGTGAGGAAATGCCGTGCATCGCGCCCGCGTGCGAG
>CAYVPM010000454.1:0-4106 GCA_964453475.1 uncultured Saprospiraceae bacterium
ATTGGCTGCAGACAAACAGTACCGCCTCTCAAAAGGCGACACGGAGGACAACCGGATTCCTGCAGGCGGCACCCCTGGCTGGTCGGTGCTCAACTTTTATGCAAGCTATACCTGGCGGTTTTTATCCGTACGGCTATCAGCCCTCAACTTGTTCAACGAAGATTACCGCACACATGGGTCGGGCGTGAACGGCTACGGGCGATCCGTATTTGCGACGGTGGCGGCGCAATTTTAAAAAACGAACTGGGTGCTGGCTGAAAATCTTTGATCCACGAATCAACCAATTGTGGTGTTCTGAGAAAGGTGTTCGCGCATAATCCTTTCCAGCCAACCCATGCTGCCGACGGGTTTTCCGACCGCTTTGGCTTGCTCATCGAGGCGGCGCAGCTGGATATGCAGATCGAAAAAAGGGTCTTGTTCGAATGCTTGCAGGTCTTCGGGCGACAGCCTGCCACCTTGTTTTTCAAAAGTGATTTTACTGGCTTCTGACAATCCGGCGTAATAGGCCTGATCGGTGCTGACGAGGTAGCGCTTGGCTTGAACATGGTTGGCTACAAGGCTGGCGATTTTTTCCGAAAAACCTAATTCCCGCAAAGCAAATGCGCCAATCGCTTCGTGTTCCCAGGCGCCATAGCCGTCCATGTTGCCTTTGGGGGAACGGCAGAGGTGGCCAAAGTCGTGCAGAAAAGCAGCGATGATAAATTCGGGATCGTCTGGCCGGCTTTTTTGGGCAAATTCGGCCGTTTGCACCGCGTGTTCGAGTTGGCTGACGGGCTCGCCATGATATTCCTCCTGGCCCCTTTCGTGGAAGACGGAGAAGATGGAATTGATGTTGTCTTGTATCAATAAAGCATCCATTAGAGTAATCAAGAAAAAACTGTTTTTTAAAAAAAAGGCGAAAAAACGGCATTGCGCCGTTTTTTCGCTAACCTAATCCATTATCGTATGATTTTCTTTATATTATTTCAAATGCCACATTTTGGTGTTCAGATCGTCGGGGCCTTGTTGGTTTATCGCTGCGTTGTAACTGGCTGAATTGAGTGATTGCTCGATTATGGGGTAGCGAAAACGCACCGGGATCATGTTGTTGTTCTGGTTTGATGAACCCGCAATAAGGGTAGGGATGCCTGTGCGCCGCCAGTCGAACCATGCTTCCAGCCCCTGGAAATAGAGCGAAACCCATTTTTGAAAACCGGTTTTTGCAAGTTTTTCCTGTTGTGTTCCGGTGTAGGCCGTTTCCAGACGGATGAAATAATCAATTGGCGTTTCAAGGCCATAGAATTCGAAAGAAGCTTTTATGCCATTTTCGTAATGCGTTTTGGCATCGCTGGAAATCAAGCCTTTTTCTGCAGCTTCGGCAAGCAGGAATTGCAGTTCGGCATAGGTCATGATCACCCCTTTTGCAATGGCCAGCCCCTGGGTCGAAACGGCTTGTTCGTAGTACAAGGCTCCGATGCGCGATTGAAATTGGGGCCCGCCATTGTAGGTCAATGCGTCCACGTCGTTCAGCCCGTTAGGGATGCCCGCGAACTCCGGATTGGCGCCGCCTTCTGTATCTGGTGTTGGACGGAAAAATATGGGCATGCGCGGGTCGTTCAATGCTTTCAAGGTGTCGAGCAAGGTTTTGCTGGCGCGAAACTCGTTGAAAGAACCGATACGGGAGCTGTGCAAGGGGAATTGGTCGGGTGAGGTGGATTTGTAGGTGTAAACAGCGTTGTGTCCGACATTTTCAAAGATCGGGTTGGCAACTGGGTTGTCAACAATCACTTTCAGGTCGGCGCTCACATCGCGCTTGCGTGAAATGCGCATCAGTGCACGGATGCGCAGGGAGTTGGCGAGCCTTTTCCATTTTGTTACATCGCCGTTGAAGATAATATCGCCTGCCACCGCCTCGCTGCTGGAACCCAACAAGTCAGAAGCCGTTTTAAGGTCTGCCAAAATACCGTTGTACACAGTTTCCTGTGCGTCGTAATTTGGATAGTTCTCACCTTCTTTTGCCTGTATTGCCTGTGAATAGGGAATATCGCCATAGGCATCCGTTGCCAGGGAGAACATCCAGGATTTGATCACGAGTGCCACGCCTTTATAATTGTTTTCACGGGTAGTTTCGCTTTGGATAATGATGTTGTTCACATCGCGCATGTTGTCGTACACATTGTTCCAGATGCTGTTGAGCTCGCCCCAGAGGTAGCGGTCTTCGTTCACAAACTGGTTTTTGGCTGTATGCTGGATGACGATGTTGCCGATCCCCCAGGTTTCACCCATAAGAGCACCCATCATGTCGCGCTGGATCTGTGGGAGCAACAGGCCGGGGTTCACGGCGATAGGTGCGTTGGGGTTGGTATTGATGTCGTCAAAATTTTTTGTACAGCCAGCAGCAAGGGCTATCAAACCCAATACTGCCAAAGATTTAAGCATAATATATTTCATTGTGTGTGTTGTTGAAATGAAAAGGAATACTTTTTCTTAAAACTTGAAGTTTACGTTCACGCCCCAACTGCGGGTAGAAGGGAGTGCTACTGATTCCACACCCGGGATGATCGTGCCCCCGGAAGTGGAAGCCGTTTCCGGGTCAATATGCGGCACATCGGTCCACAATGCGAGGTTGCGGCCCACAAGGCTGATGTTCAAATCGCGCAGGGAAGTGCTTTTCAGCACCCTGTTTGGCAAGGTGTAGCCAAAGCGCACTTCGCGGAGTTTCACAAACGAGGCATCGTAAATGACGCCTTCTATCAGGCGCCGGCCCAGGGTATAAGTGGTATGCCATTCGCGTGCGCTAAGTTTTACCGTGTTCGCGCTGAAGGTGCCATCGGCATTTTGCACCACACCATCACCGATTACGCCGTTGCCCGCAACGCTCAGGTCGTAGCCATCGGCGCGGCCTTCGAGGGTTTCTGCGATCTGACCACCTTCGCGACCAACCGTTTGTGTGTGGGAATACACCTCGCCCCCGGAACGCACATCAAACAGCACACCCAACGAAAGGCTTTTGAAAGTAAAGGTGTTGCCGATGCCGGCGAGCCAATCGGGGTTGTAGTTGCCAAGTAAAACCCTTGTTGGGGTTGCCACAGGTTTGCCTTGTGTGTTGTAGACGATTTGCCCTACATGCTGGCCTGTAGGGTCGTAATATGGGTCGTTCGGATCGTTGCTGACGCGGGTGTAACCGATGCCGTACATATTGCCCATTTGCTCGTTCACACGTGCTTCAACAGTGACATAGCGCGAAGCCATCACATAGTTTGTAATCTCCTGACCTGAAACCGGGTCGGTGAACAATTCTTTGACTTTACTGCGGTTGCGCGAGAAATTGAGGGCGATATCCCAGGAGAAATTGCGCGTGCGCAGGGGTACAAGGTTAAGCGTCACTTCAACTCCGTTGTTCTGGATCAAACCAGCGTTGATGATGCGCGCACTGTAGCCTGAAGTTCCGGAAAGCGGGATCGGCAAAATCTGGTTTTTGCTTTGTGTGTTGTAGTAGGTAAAATCAAGGCCAACCCGGTTTTTGAAAAAACGCAGGTCAAATCCTGTTTCGATGGAAGTACTGATCTCCGGTTTCAGCGCTGGATTTACCAGTACACCTGACTCGCTGTAGGAAGGGCTGCCTTGTACGGGTGTTTGCGCATTGTAAATTGTGGCCAGCTGGTAAGGGTCGGTGTCGTTGCCCACTTGTGCCACACCAAAACGGATCTTTGCGAACGAAAGCGCGCTGTTTGGATTGATTTTGAACGCATCGGTCAAAACGGCGCTCACGTTGGCAGCATAGTACAGGTACGAACGCGAGTCGCTAGGCAATGTGCTGGACCAATCGTTGCGCGCAGAAAGGTCGAGGTAGAGGTAGTTGTTGAAGCCCAATTGGCCTGTGGCGTACAGCGAGTTGATCCGTTTTTCAGCATAAGGTGTATTGCTCAGGTTTTGGAGCGCCACACGGGAGTTGCTGAGGGTGAAAATGCCGGGCACAGCCAGCTCGGGTGCGATAACATCGGAAAAACGGCCCACCTGACGCATGGCGTTGCCGCCAACACCGAGGTTGAGGTCAAACTTGTTGCCTAATGGGCGTTTATAATTCAGCAGGAAATCCGTGTTCGTTTCCGAAAAATTGATCCGCT
>CAYVPM010000455.1:0-4106 GCA_964453475.1 uncultured Saprospiraceae bacterium
GAATGATTTGAGTGACCTCCTACGCCCTGAAAAAGGGCTTCGGCGGGTAAAAAACGAATGCTTGATTTTAAAATGATTGTCGCATTTCGTCATTCATAACCACTTTGCGTTGACTATAGATTAAAGTTAAACAGATTATTAGTTGAAAGGATTATTTCTCTTCGTAAAAACTAAAATCCAACAGCATGAATAGAACCAACCTTTCTTTTTACCCTACTTTCTTTCATCGTGGCACAATGCTGCTCCGCTCCGTTTGTATCCAAAGTCTAAATCGTTTTGAAGTGAAAGTAGAAGGCAAATGTAAAAAATTTACTTTTGTCAAAATATCCAAATGCTAGCTTCGGTAAACAGGCACAATCTGTATGGGATGTGGCAGCATACAAGCACTGCCTTTCCCGAAAATGGCTAGTTTTGCCCGGTGCAACGCTTCCTGCTGATAAATACCCTGCTGATACTTGGCTGCCTTTGTCCGGGGATAGCCCTGGCGCAGCACAGCCCAAGGCTGCGCAACTTCCAACCCGCCGACTACAACGCCCAGAACCAGAACTGGTCGCTGACGCAATCGCCCGAGGGCTGGCTGTACGCGGGCAACAACGGCGCGCTGATGGAATTCGACGGCAGCCAGTGGCGGCAATTCACCCTGCCGGAAAAGCAGGCCGTCCGCTGTGTGGCCATCGGTCGTTCCGGGGAGGTTTTTTGCGGCGGCTTTGCGGAGTTTGGGTATTGGGGAAAAGATGCTACTGGCCAATTGCGCTACCACTCCCTGAGCGCGCCCCTGGGCGAGGGGCAGCTTGGGAAAGAGGAGATTTGGCATATACTTGCCTTGCCGGATTACGTGCTTTTTCAGTCCTTCTCCACCATCTACAAGTATGATTATCAAACGGTACAAGCCCTAAAGCCCCCCAATGCGATTATGTTCGCCCGGTTGGTGAACGACAAAGTGCTGCTGCCCGTCATCGAGCGCGGCTTGTATGAACTGCTGCCCGACAACACTTTTCGCGCCATGCCGGGTTCGGAAGTTTTAAAAGATAAAATCGTACAGTTCCTTGTGCCGAACGGCAAGGGCGGCATCTGGGCGGGCACTTCCAGCGATGGCATATTCAACCTCCAGGACGGGCAATGCAAACCCTGGGCGAACCCGCTCAATGCCATTTTCCGCAAAAAACAGCTCAACAAAGCCCTGGCCTTGCGCGACGGCGGCTGGGCCATCGGCACCATCCTCGACGGTACCTACATATTGACATCTACGGAACAATTGCGTTTCCACCTAAACCGCGAAAATGGCCTGCAAAACAACACAGTGCTGGCAATGCTGGAAGACCGTACCGGCAACCTTTGGCTCGGCCTCGATAAAGGGATCGACTTTGCAGGATTGCGCTCACCGCTCACTTTTTTTACCGATCAAACGGGTAAAACAGGCACGGTGTATGCAGCATCTGCACACAACGGACAGCTGTACATCGGCACCAATCAAGGGGTTTTTAAGACACCATATCCATCAGGGTTCAGCATCCCGCCCATTTCACTGGTAGAAGGAACACAAGGCCAGGTTTGGCAGCTCAAGGTTTTTGACGGACAGCTGCTTTGCGGCCACAACAGCGGCACTTTCCTCATTGAAGGCGGAGGGGTGCGGCGCATTTCAGCGGTCACCGGCGGCTGGTGCACCATCCCGGTTCCCGGTCACCCGGATATGCTGTTGCAAGCCACCTACACCGGGTTGGTGTTGTTCCAAAAAGACAAAACCGGCTCGTGGGCCTTCAAAGGAAGGGTGGGAGGTTTTAGCGAACCCTTGAAAAAAATAGCCTTTCATGGCCATAATAACTTGTGGGCTGCGCATCCCAACAAAGGGCTTTACCGCCTTCGCCTGAGTGACGATCTTGCCCAGGTAAAAGAATTCAAAAAATACACGCATAGCGATGGATTGGCCACCGATTTCCAGTTGAGTTTAAGCGTGTTGCCCGATAGTGGACTGGTTGTCAATGCTTTGCCAAACGCTTTTGCAATTATTGACCACGACGGTCGTGCGATATTTGAACCCATTCCTGCCAGAAAATTGATTCCGGGCAGGCCCGGTGAAGTATTCGCACTCGACAGCAACGGATTATGGCTCAATACCGACCTGGGTAAAACACAAAAAATTCCGCTTGCCCTGGTACCATCCTATGAAAATGTAGAAACCTTATCCGGAGGAGACTATCTTTTTTGCCTGGAAAACGGATATGCCCTGCTCCGGCACGATGCAGCAGCAGGATTTGCCGGACCTAAAAACATGCCGCCAGTTGTGGTAAAAGTGGTCAAAACCACAGACCATCAATACTTTTTGCCCGGTGACCCCATCAGGATTCCCTATCACCAAAACAGCCTTGAATTTCAATTTGCCCAACCATTTTTTGAATACCCTGTCCGGTTCTCCTGGTTTTTGGAAGGCTTTTCAAAATCATGGTCACCCTGGTCTTTCGGCTCGGAAAAGGAATTTACCAACCTGCCGGCAGGAAGCTACACCTTCAAAGTGCGCAGTGATATCGGCGGCCAGGAGGCGCAGGTCACATTCAGCATCGCGCCGCCATGGTACCGTTCAAATTGGGCAATCACCGCGTATGCGCTCCTCTTCTGCTGGCTATTGTGGCAACTGGAGCAATTCAACCACAGACGCCTGGACCGCCATCGAACCCGTCTCGAAATTGACAAACAACGGGAGATATTGTTGTTGGAAGTAGACAACAAAAGCCGCGAACTTTCCAACGCAGCCTTCAACCTGATCCGAAAAAACGAAACGCTGCAAAACTTGAAGGACAAACTGCTCGATGTCAAAAACGAACCCCGTGCCCTGTCCAAAATCATCCGGGAAATTGATGCCCACCTGGAAGGCGACCACGATTGGGAACTGTTCGAAGCCTCCTTCAACCAGGTACACGATGACTTTTTCAAAAGGCTCATGCTTGAATACCCCGACCTCACCCCTGGCGACCTGCGGCTGGCTGCCTATTTGAAAATGAACCTCTCTTCCAAAGAGATTGCCCCCCTGTTGAACATCTCCATCCGGGGCATCGAGAACAAGCGCTACCGGCTGCGCAAAAAACTCAACCTGCCCGAAGAGGCCAATTTGACAGAGTTTATCATGGCGTATTGAGAAAAAAACGCCAGTTTTTAACATGGCGTAGTAGTAGTGAGGTGGGTTATTCTTTGAACGGGCACATTTATTCGTAATTTCATGCTGCCAACAAAATGGATCGCCCAATTTATTTTTGAAATTGAAAAAGGTGTTCCGTTCCGGCCTCTGTGATGATGTTTAACCGCCTTTTTATAGTCAGCTTTCTACTTTCCTCAAGCGCCTGCACTTTGGCTCAAAGCCCGTCGGCGCCTTTGCAGCTTCAGGCTACGGGCTATGAAAAGCACGTTGAGCTCCGTTGGATGCCCAATCCGGAGCCAAACGTCACAGGTTACAAAATATACCGCTCCAGCAATGCCGGCGCTTCGTTTGAATTTTTGAAACAGGTCGGGAAAGAACCAATTGCTACGGACTGGACGGGCGACGAAGGACAAAACCTAAGCCGGCAATACAAAATCACCGCGTTTGCCGGTGCTATGGAAGGCCCGGCATCTATGGTCGTCAGCGCAACTACCCATGACATGGACGACGAGGCGCTGCTCGAAATGACTCAGCGCGCTACCTTCCGCTATTTCTGGGACTTCGCGCACCCGTTGAGTGGCCTCGCCCGCGAGCGCTCCAACGGCGACCCGAACATCGTCACCACAGGCGGCTCCGGGTTCGGCATCATGGCCATCATCGTCGGCGCGGAGCGCGGCTGGGTCACGCGGGATGCCGCCCTGAACCGCCTGGTGCAGATAGCCTCTTTTTTACAGTTTGCCGAAAAGTTTCACGGCGTGTTCCCGCATTGGATGAATGGCGCCAACGGAACTGTCATCCCTTTCAGTCAGTTCGACAACGGCGGCGACCTGGTAGAAACGGCTTTTTTAATGCAGGGCCTGCTCGCTGCCAGGGAGTATTTTGATCAGGATACGCCGCTTGAATCGGCGTTGCGCGATGTCATTACCGGACTTTGGGAGGACGTGGAATGGGACTGGTACCGGAAGAACAACAGCCC
>CAYVPM010000456.1:0-4104 GCA_964453475.1 uncultured Saprospiraceae bacterium
GGTAGGGGTGGGGTCAAAAAAGGATGCCCCACGACCTCTAACCTTGCCAGCGGATGATACTCGCCCACCAGCCCTACCGGTGTCGCATTCCGGATATGGTGCGCAATTTCCACAGCGGGCAGCGCATCAGCGAGTCCAAATCCACGTCCCTGCAGCATATCCTGATAACTCAGGGTATGCAAATCCGTGAACCCCTCGCTGAATTCAATGGATTCTCCGTTCATCGTGATGGTGCGGAAGGTTCGTTTTCCGGCTTCTGTTGCCTCTTTTGGCAAAGTATCGGCATTAATGCTCAAAAACCAGCGCACACGGGCCTTTTCCAGTTCGAGGTACCCGGCGGCGCGGTCGTGCGTATGCAGGTGCACCGTGTTTTTTTGAACTTTACCAAAGACCCAACTGAGCATGTCAAAAAAATGAATGCCGATATTGGTGGCAATACCCCCGGATTTCTCCAAATCGCCTTTCCAGCTACTGTAATACCAATTGCCCCTGGACGTGATGTACGTTAGATCAAGGTCTTGTATCTTATTTTCCAGGGCGACACGTTCTTTCAGCGCCTGGATGGCAGGGTGCAAGCGCAATTGCAAGATGGTAGACACCCGCCTGCCCGTTTCTTTTTCGCTTTCCTGGAGCGCCGCGATGTTCCATGGGTTTAAAACCAAAGGTTTCTCACAGATCACATCGGCGCCAAGTCGCAGCCCGAACCGGATATGAGCATCGTGCAGGTAGTTTGGCGAGCAAATACTCACGTAATCAATGGCTTGGCCCCTGCGCTTGAGCTTTTCCAGGTGCCGGTCGAAACGTTCGAATTCTGTAAAAAAATCGGCAGTTGGGAAATAAGTGTCCAGTACCCCGACTGAATCACTGGGGTCGTAGGCCGCAAGCAGTTGGTTGCCTGTGTCGCGTATGGCTTTGAGGTGGCGGGGGGCCACATAGCCAGCTGCGCCGATAAGGGCGAAATAATGCTGTGCAGGGGAGTCGGGTAGGGCGTTTGGCAACGGAATGTTTTGTTTCAAAGTTAAACGCTTCGCATGGGCTTTGCAATAGTCCTATGCTTGCCGGTCAAAAAAAGCTTTCACAGCGCCTGTAATCTTTTCCAGTATCTCCGCTGTAAGTTCCGAGTGCATGGGCAAAGAAAATACCGACGCGCAAAGGGCTTCCGTCACGGGCAAGGTTCCTCCCGGCCAGTAGGCGGCAAACGCTGGTTGTTTGTACAACGGAACCGGGTAGTAGATCATCATTGAAACACCCTGCTCCTGTAAATACGCTTTGAGTGCATCCCGCAATTCCACGGAGTTTGGCGCGTTTATCTGAAGGGTGTATTGGTGAAACACATGACTGGAATTTGGTTCCCGTGCCGGAATTTTCAAGGCGGGTATTTGGGCAAACACCCTGTCATAATAAGCTGCAGCGCGGTTCCGTGCAGCATTGTAGGTGTCCAGGTGTTTCAATTTGGCGTTCAACACAACCGCCTGCATGGCATCGAGCCGCGAATTCACCCCGATTTCATCATGGTAATATTGCTTCGACTGGCCGTGATTGGCGATCATCCTGGCTTTGGCCGCCAAGGCATCGTCGTCGGTCATCAATGCGCCGCCGTCGCCGTAGCAGCCCAGGTTTTTGGAAGGGAAAAAGGAAGTACAGCCGAAATGGCCGATGGCGCCGGTTTTTCTGCTGCTTCCGTTCGCCGGCTTGTAATCAGCACCAATTGCCTGGGCATTGTCTTCTATGACAAACAACCCGTGCTTTTCGGCCAGCGCCATGATCGGGCCCATGTCGGCGCTTTGGCCAAACAAATGGACTGGTACGATGGCCTTTGTTTTGGGTGTAATGGCTCGTTCGATGTGCGCAGCCGTGATGTTCATGGTGCCAGGATCAACGTCGGTCATCACGGGGGTAAGCCCCAACAATGCGATGACTTCTGCCGTAGCCACATAAGTAAATGCCGGCACGATCACCTCATCACCGGGTTTCAAGCCAAGGGCCATCATCGCAATTTGAAGGGCATCGGTGCCGTTGGCGCAGGGAATGACGTGTTTTACCCCAAGGTATGTTTCCAGGTCTTCCCGAAAGCGGTTCACTTTTGGCCCCCCGATAAACATACACGTATCCAATACCTCCTGCATCTCCCGATCTATCTCGGCTTTAATCTGTTGGTACTGGGTTTTTAAATCGACCATTTGAAGCATAAAAAAATAATTTAATAATTAAAAACGGCTTCGCCGTTCATAAGTTGCGGCACTTATGTTCCGGGTTGTTGTATGTGCTTGATAGACAGGACATTGAAAATGTCTCGCTTTTCTTAGTTTTTTTTGGCCATCCGGGTTTTAGTTGCTACAAGCGCCAGTATTCGATACTTTTGTCTACGTCTTTGTAAAGCCCCTTTAAATCCATCAGGATGGGCTTTTCATTGGAAATAGACAAAAAGAATTCGCTGTTGAAATCCCTGAATTCGCGGTGTGCGACGGCGACAACCACGGCATCATAGCCGTCCGAAATTTTATCCACCAAAGTGAGCTTGTATTCGTGGGCTACTTCGTTTGGGGAAGCATGCGGATCGACGACGTGTACATTTATGGAATAATCCTGCAGTTCCCGCACCAGCGCGGCGACTTTGGAGTTGCGGATATCTGCCACGTTTTCTTTAAAGGTAATGCCCAGCACCAGCACCTTGGCCCGGCTGGGGTTTTTGTCGCGCTGGATGAGCAGTTGCACCAGTCGCTTGGCGATCCAGCCCGGCATGCCGTCGTTTACGCGGCGCCCGCTCAAAATCACTTGAGGTTCGTAACCTTGTTCCACAGCTTTGTACAATAGGTAATACGGATCAACCCCGATGCAATGGCCGCCCACCAGTCCCGGATAGAATTGCAGGAAATTCCACTTGGTGCTGGCTGCTTTTATCACTTCATGGGTATCGATGCCCATACGGTCAAAAATGATGGCCAGTTCGTTCATCAGGGAGATGTTCAGGTCGCGCTGGGTGTTTTCGATCACTTTGGCGGCCTCCGCTACTTTGATGCTGCTGGCCTTATATACCCCAGCCTCGATCACCTGCTGGTAGGTTTTGGATATTTCAATCAGCGCCTCGGCATCACAGGCTGAAACCACTTTGAGGATTTTGGTCAACGGCCGCGTTTTGTCTCCCGGGTTGATGCGTTCCGGGGAATAGCCCAGTTTAAAATCTTGTCCCATTTTTAGCCCGGAGGCTGCTTCCAGCAGGGGCAGGCAATCCTCTTCGGTGCATCCGGGATAAACCGTTGATTCGTACACGACATAATCGCCCGCTTTCAAGGCATTCCCGATGTTCCTGGAGGCATTTATCAATGGACTCAAATCAGGCACCTTGTGCTCGTCAATGTCAGTAGGCACCGTTACAATGAAAAAATGCGCCATTTTTAGGTCCTCCGGGTCGGTGGTAAATATAATGTCGGCGCCTGAAAATGCAGCCGGCTCCAGCTCCCGGCTGGGATCTTCCCTTCGGCGCATCATCTCAACCCTGTTTGGGTTCACGTCAAAACCTATGACCCTGAAATGCTGGGCAAATGCGAGCGCCAAGGGCAAGCCAACATAGCCTAGTCCGATGACAGCAACACTTTTTTCTTTATTTCGTAATGCTTCGTACATGCTATGCGCTTGTAGTTGCGTGATTGCTCCACAATAACAAGGATTCGTGTTTTGGAAGAAATAAGGGCATCAATCATGGAAAAAGATTGAGCAGCAAAATTACTCAAAGATGATCGGCGCGCTGCTACATTGGATGAATTCTTTTGAAAACTTACAGTCATGCATAAATAACGACGAAAGCATTTTTTGCGCGGCTTCAGCGTCTATCTTAGCGGCTGAATCCAATGGCTGTGCCCATGTTTTTCCTTGCCCGCGACCGTGATATACTCTTTTTTGGAATCCTGCTGATTCTTGTAACAGCCTGGTTGAGTATCGGTTATCACCATCCTGATGAGCATTACCAGATTTGGGAATTTGCCAAATACAAGTTGGGGGAATCGCCGCGCCAGGACCTTCCCTGGGAATTCGAAGCCGGGATGCGGCCTGGATTACAGCCTTTTTTAGCCTATTGTGCTGTGCTTGCCAGCCGCTTTGTTGGCC
>CAYVPM010000457.1:0-4098 GCA_964453475.1 uncultured Saprospiraceae bacterium
GTAACCTGTCCAGCGGCGCATCTGGAAATGCAGGGTCATTACGTGCAGTTGTTGCTGGTGAGGCTTGGAATAGCCTTCCTGCACCCAATTTTCTGCCGTTTTTCGGATAAAAATTTCTGGTTGGGACTTGGAAGGGATGCTGGAGGTGTTCGTATTATCGGGAAGCTCTCCACAGGTGCCTGTTTCGCTGGTCAATTGCATATCGTGGGCCGTCAGGCGTACGTAGTGCCAACGGCCTTCAATTTGTTTGTATAGGATTATGCGATATTTTTTCACGAAGAAAAGGAAGATAGTCGGTTGTATTGGTTTAAGCAAGGGGAAAAAGTCAACTTGCTGGATTCAAAACTTACATTGAAAAGTTCGTGCCAGAAAATTGATTTCTGTCAAAAAAAATGGGCACCGGCAGCTAAAATGCCGCCGGTGCCCGCAATTATTGAATCAAACTTGCTTTTAATTAACAATCACCTGTTCGGTGTACACCTTGTCGCCTTGAAGCACATGAATCAAAATGGTGCCTTTTGCATAGGCCGTCAGGTCGAATTGCTGGTTGTAGCTGCCGTTGAAAGCATTGAGCTCTTCACGGAAAAGCTGGCGGCCCGACATGTCCAACAGCGATACAATTGTAGCACCCGGTTCCCCTTTGAATTCTACGGTTATCTGGCCCTGGCTGGGGTTCGGATAAGCGCGGAATGACTGCAAGGCAAGGCTGCGGTCTTGTGCAGGTTTTTCGTTGGGATTCAGATTAACTTTGGTGCCATCGCCTTCCCCAGCCTTGCGGATGATGATGATCCGGGTTTCTTTTAAGCGGCGCTGGTCGCTCTGATCCCAGTTCCAGGTATAGAAACGGCGGTCTAAATCCTGACCATTTGCATTTTTTTCGATGATTTCCACGCGGCTTTTGTCTTTGCAAGCTTTTAGGGTCGCTTCTATTTGCAGTGGTTTCCCTTCGCGCTCATAAGCCACCTGGACTTTATCGCCAGTTTTGTATTTCGCTATTTCATCCCACAATTCACTGTGGCTGGTGACACTTACGTTGTTAACTGAAAGTATCAAATCGCCCTCTTGCATCCCGGCTTCCTGGGCCGCGCTTTCTTGCGTGAAGCTCTGGATGGCAGCACCGCGGTCTTCGAGGCCGCTGCTGTACACGCCGAGACAAGCCTCTTTCTCTTTTATTTTATAATCAAGGTTTGTGCGAGGCAACGCATTAAGGTCGCCTAATCCTTTCAGGTTAATTTCGGGCACCTGAATATCAAAGTCCTGCAATTTCATCAGCCCTTTTTGCTCCCCAAGCTCCACTTCCACATTTTTCCGCTGGCCTTCGTGGATGTAGCCGACCATCACTTTTTCGCCAGGCTTGCTGTAAGCCATAAAATCAGTGATGTCTTCAAAATCGGAAATCGGCGTGTCGTTGAGCTGGACAATGGCATCGCCGCTAACCAGGCCAGCTTTGGCAACTGCCGAGTTTTGGGAAATGGTGACGGCAACGCCATTTTCGCTGTCGTCATCGTCATTTTCAGACACTCCCAACACCCCTTTTGGGTTGTTGACCACATCGCATTTAACATCAGTCCTGGTGGTAAGCACCGCTTCTGTGGCAGCTTCTTTCCCATTGCGGCTGTAAGCTATTTGCAGCTTGTCACCTGGTTTGGAAGCCTGAATCACCGTGCTCAAATCCGACCATTTGTCGGTTTTTGTACCGTTCAGGGAAAGGATTTTGTCGTTGTCGCGCAGGCCTGCTTTGTCAGCTGCCGAGCCACGGGTAATTTGTACGACCAGCCCAGGCTGGCTTTCATCCTCATCGGAATCTTCTGTAACCCCGAGGAAAGCGCCATTATCGGTACAGGTAGACACGCAATAGAAGTTTTTCATAAAGTTTTTAAATGGCTGAGCATTTTGCTCGTCCTCAACTTCCGACACAATGACTTCCACATTGTTTTTGTCGTCGCGGTTTTCCTGTACAAATTTGTCAACGTCAAAATTTTCGGCTGCTTTGCCTTTCTTGACGATGGTTTCGGTCACTTCTGTGCCATCGGCTTCTACACTCCGCTTGATGATCGTGATTTTCTTTTCAGGGGCAGCATTTTGCTCTTGCGCAAACAGGGGAGAAAAGCAAAATGGAAGCAGGATAAAAGCTGCTGCTAACAAGATAGAGGATGTTTTCATAGATGTATATAGTTGTGTTTTAGTGAACGAGAAAGCAAGAATGGCGAAGGGCTTGCCCTAGTGACAAGGTTGTGGCAACGAAGTTGCGCAAACAAAAATAAATTTCAAAATTAGTTCGACAAACACCCCTTTCTGCTGCGTGTTGGAAGCAAAATTCCGGGAATATAGCTTCACTTTTAACATTTTTCAGCGTCCTTGACATGTACACATACTTCAAATCACATAGCTTGCGTTAAAGGATTATTCAATACCCTTACGCTACGGAAAAAATCTTCTAATCATTATTAAGAACCGACTCGCTCTATGGCAAGTGCAAATTACAAAATCCTACTGGTAGAGGACGATCAAAATTTTGGCGACGTGCTGCGCTCCTACCTTGAAATGCACGATTACGACGTAACACTCGCCACCGATGGCGTAGCAGGCCTGGAGGCTTTCCGAAAAAACACTTATGACCTTTGTGTTTTTGATGTCATGATGCCGCGCAAAGACGGTTTCACCCTTGCCAAAGACGTGCGGGAACGCAATCAGGAAGTACCCATAATTTTCCTGACCGCTAAAACCATGAAGGACGATGTGCTCAACGGTTTCAAAATTGGCGCCGACGACTATATTTCCAAGCCTTTCAATTCAGAAGAGCTGCTGCTCCGCATTCAAGCGGTGCTGAAGCGCAGCAACAAAGCGCCAGATCCCCGTGACGACCAACGTGAGTTTATCATCGGGAAATTCCACTTCAACTATCCTTTGCGCATCCTGACTTTCACCGAAGCTGCGCCGGGTGCAGAGAACAATTGGAAGCTAAGTCCCAAAGAGGCGGAGCTGCTCAAATTGTTCTGCAAATATATCAACGACGTGACCCCGCGTTCTGAGGCACTGACCAAGATTTGGCATGAAGACACTTATTTCACGGCCCGTTCCATGGACGTATTCGTGACCAAGCTGCGCAAATACCTGGCGCCCGACCCTGCCATTGAAATCGTGAATATTCACGGCAATGGGTTTCAGTTGCTGGTGAAAGAGCCGACAGGCGCACATGGCTAAAGTTTCGGTAAAAGCCCGTAGCCAATAGCTACGTCAACACCGGAATCCTTAGCGTAATGCAGGCGCCCGCTACATTGCCATCGGCATCAAATACAGTTTCTTTTTGAAAATGCTGGGTCTTGGCATCACCTGACAAAAACGCCAGCCGTTTTTGGGTAAGGCTCATGCCGACCGATTTGTGGGCTTCCTGGTCGGCAGCACTGCTTTCTTTCCCTTCAAATCCCGGCCCGTTGTCGCGGATGCTGACCACCAGGTTGCCGGCATCCAATGCATAGCTGAGTTCGATCAACCCGCCTTGCTGCTTGTTTTTCATGCCGTGGATGATCGCGTTTTCCACAAAAGGCTGCGCCAGCATGGGGGGAAGCTGTATTTCATGGACATTGAATTGTTCGGATACCTTTATTTCAAAATCGAAACGTTTGCGGAAGCGCAGCTGCTCCAGTTCCAGGTAGGACTCCAGCATTTCAAGCTCTTCGGCGAGGGAGTGCGTTCCGTCGAGAGAGCCGTGCAAGGCCAACCGCACCAGGCGTGCGAAACGGGCCAGGTACTTCGTGGCTGATTTGGCATCGTTTTCGGCAATAAAACTTTGTATGCTTGCCAGGCAGTTAAAGATAAAATGCGGGTTCATTTGGGCGCGCAGGGCTGTTGTTTGCAGGTCCGTCATTTTTTGGCGCATGGCAGCTTCTGCCCTGACTGTTTGGAGCCGGTAGCGCACAAACAACCAAACTGCACAGATGCTAAGCGCGACCAGCAATAGCCTGGCCCACCAGGTAGCCCACCAGGGCGGCTGGATTTCGAATGGCCAGACGGATGCTGAACCCCATTGTCCGTCTTCATTTTGCGATTGTACTTCAAAAGTGTACTTGCCCGGTTGCAGGCTTACAAAATTGACCT
>CAYVPM010000458.1:0-4097 GCA_964453475.1 uncultured Saprospiraceae bacterium
GCTGCTGGTGAATTTTGCCTTTGATTCCTAAAAAACCCGCGCCCTGTAAATGCTGGCCCAGTTTGATGCCGCCGTGCAGGCCGACACCAGGAAGTTTTTTACCTACAACAGTTTTGTAACCAATGTAAACCAATCCGTGCCAGGCGGCTTCGGCTCTGTGCCGGGCATCACGGATTTGATGAGCAACCGCCGCACTTTTTTGAATTCAAATCCCAATTTCACGGCTGTGCCGCCCAGCATCTCCAATGTGAATGCCACGCTCGGCAGCGTGGTGCAGGTGCGTGCCAAAGTGCTGAACGCCAGCACCGTATTGCTTGCCTGGCGCGCCGACACTGCCGATGTGTTCAAAAAAACACCGATGTTCGATGACGGCTTACACGGCGACGGCACAGCGGGCGACGGCATTTATGGCGGCTCCTTTCCGCAGGAAGACCCCAGTATGCAGTATTACATCTACGCAGAAAACGCCGATGCCGGTATTTTCTCTCCCGAACGGGCAGAACACGAGTTTTACATAGCCGATCCACTGATTCCCGATAATGGCGACGTGGTGCTCAACGAATTTTTGGCCATTAATACCGCCGGCGAAGTGGACGAAGCCGGAGAGCGGGAAGACTGGCTTGAACTCTTCAACAACACCAATGCACCCATTACACTCACAGGTTTCTACCTCACGGACAACCCCGCTTCCCGCAAAAAATGGGCATTCCCCGCAGGGGTGTCCATTCCCGGCAACGGCTTCCTGATCGTTTGGCTCGACGACGATGCGGCGCAAGGACCCTACCATGCGAGTTTCAAGCTGAGCGGCGGCGCCGGTGAGCACCTCATGCTTTCGGATGGCGGCAACAACATTCTCGACAGCATTTCCTTCGGCGCACAGCAACCCAACATTTCCTTCGGCCGATACCCCAACGGAACCGGGAATTTTACGTCTATGCATACGACGTTCAATACCTTCAACAGCATGAGCATCAGCACCGGAGAACCCGCGCAGCGCAAACTGGTACAGGTATTTCCGAATCCCGTTTCGGATGCCGTAACGATCCGCAGTACAACGGCCCTGGGCCAGATCCGGGTATCGAACGCCCTGGGGCAAACCTTTGCCGTCATCCTGGCTGGCGACAAAAACGAAATGACCCTGGCGACCCAAAAATGGCCCAATGGACTTTACACCATTCAAATAGACCAACATACAGCCCGCATCCTGGTGCAGCACTGATCATTCCTTTTATAGTCAACGCAGAGTGGTTATGAAAGCAAAAATGTTACAATCATTCTAGAATCAAGCTTTTGTTTTTTACCCGCCGAAGCCCTTTTTCGGGGCATAGGAGGTCACTCAAATCATTCAAAATCACTCTAATCACAGTATATTCATCAACCAGTAATATTGAACATGGAATTCAAAAACTACTTGCTAGCTGCCCTGCTTTGCGCAGCCATCAGTAACTGCGCCTCGGCACAGGTTGTCATCAATGAATATTCCTGCGCCAACTGGCGCGCCATCCTCGACTATTACCAGGAAACGGAAGACTGGGTAGAATTCTACAACAAGGATACCGTGGCACTGAACCTGCATGGCTACTACCTCAGCGACAATGAGGACAAACCGACCAAATGGGCATTCCCCACCAATACCAACATCGCGCCCGGCGGATTCCTGCGGGTTTGGTGCTCGGGCCGAAACCTGAAAGACCCACAAGGCGCTTTGCATACCAATTTCAAGGTTTCACAGACCAAAAACAACGCCGAACACATCGTTTTTTCAAATCCGGCAGGTGTTTTGTTGGAGGATATTAAAATTGACAAAACCCAAGCCCACCAATCAAGGGGGCGACTCGTGAATGGCGGTTCCCAATGGCGCATTTTCACTACGCCTTCGCCCGGGGCTACCAATGAGGGCAATGCTTCCTTTATCGGCTATGCCAGCAGACCTGACATGGACAAAGTGGCAGGCTTTTACCAGGATTCGCTCAAGGTCACGATATTTTCCAGCGAACCGGGCGCAGTGATTCGCTACACCACCAATGGCACGGAGCCAACACCAACTTCGCCTGTGTACACCGCGCCGATCACCTTGAGCCAGACCAGTGTTATCAAAGCCATTGCCTATAGCAGCAACCCCTTGTTGCTGCCCAGCTTTATTCAGTTCAACACCTATTTTATCAACGATGCACATACCCTGCCGGTAGTATCGGTAGGCTCCAATGAAGTTCTCCAATTGGCCAATGGCAACAATAACCTGCGCCCGCTCGGCTCTATCGAATATTTCAACAAAAACAGGCAACGTACCACCCGGGCCTACGGCGAGCTCAACAGCCACGGCCAGGACTCCTGGGCCAACGACCAGCGCAGCCTCGACTGGGTGACCCGCGACGAAATGGGATACAATTACGCCTTGGAAGAAAAACTGCTCCCACTCAGCGACCGCGATGAATACCAGCGTGTGATCCTGCGCGCTTCCGGCGACGACAACTATCCCGCCGCCCACCACCCGCAGAATGAGGGCAGCGCCCATATCCGGGATGCTTATATTCAGAACATCGCCAAACGCGGACAACTCAACCTGGATGTCCGCGCTGCCGAAAAATGCATCGTGTACCTCAACGGCCAATACTGGGGTGTGTACGATATCCGGGAACTGCCCGACGACCACGATTTCACCGACCACTATTACGGACAAGGAAAATACGACCTGCAATACGTGCTTACCTGGGGCAATACCTGGGCCGAATACGGGGGCAACCAGGCCATTCTCGACTGGCGTGCCATGCGGAACTTCATCCTGAACAACAACATGAACGACCCCTTGAAATTCCAGTATGTCAAAGACAATTATGACTACACCAGCCTGATCGATTACGTGATCGTGAACTCATTTACGGTTTGTACCGACTGGCTGAACTACAACACGGGTATTTGGCGTGGCCTGAACCCCGAAGGCGGGCATAAAAAATGGGGCTATATTCTCTGGGACAACGACGCAACTTTTGATTTCTATATCAACTACACCGGCTTGCCCAGCACCCTGGCCAATGCAAAACCTTGCAACCCTGAAGGGCTTACGGGCAATTCCGACCCGGAAAGGCATATTCAAGTGCTCAATAAGCTGCGCACCAACCCAGAGGTCAGGCAGTACTACATCTCCCGGCAGGCCGATTTGATGCACACCGTTTTTGGGTGCGAAAACATGCTTACCTACCTGGATACCATTGAAGCGCTCATTGACCCGGAAATGGCGCGCCACGCAGAACGCTGGTTTGGCACCTACAACGAATGGAAAACCAATATCGACCGGGTACGCGATTTTATCAGCGACCGCTGCACACTTTTGCCCACCTTGATGGACGATTGCTACAGTGTTGTCGGCCCTTTCCAGACGACCATCATGGTCGATCCGCCCGGCGCTGGTGAAGTAAAAATCAATACCCTGCAGTATCAAAAAAACCAGTTTCCGGTCACAGGCCAGTACTTCGGCGGCGCGCATGTCGATCTGTTGCTGCACGCCACGCCTGATACGTTTTCAGCCAATCCCGGCGCCTTGCGCTTTCACCACTGGACATCCAAAAACCATACGATTGCGGACTCGTCTTTGTCGTCCATCGCCATTGACCTGACGATGGGCGATACCATAATCGCCCATTTTGCAACGGGTACCAGCGCGACCAATGAAGTGCCAGCATCGCTGGAAATGCCCCGTGTATCGGTTACCCCGACACTTTTTGACAACGACCTCAGCGTCAATTATTTCCTGCCTGAAAAAATGCCGACAAACATTCGGATTTTCGATGTGGCGGGTAAACTGCTGTTCCAAAAAAACATATCCGAATCGAGCAGCAATGCCGGTGAAAATGTCCAAAAAATAAACACGCGCAGCCTGAACCTGGCGCCCGGCGTTTATTTCCTTGGGTTTTCAGCGGGCGGCTGGGACCATACCATCAAACTGGTGCGGTAATTTGGCTTTGAGGAAGTGTCAAAATATGGTTTTTCTAAAATTGCCTAAATTGACACCGAACAAGCTTCTAAGTAGGGAATAAACGTGGCTGTCTCCTAAGCCCCAGCGGGGCTTTACCTTTGTAGCAATGCCAAAGAAAATTGCG
>CAYVPM010000459.1:0-4093 GCA_964453475.1 uncultured Saprospiraceae bacterium
TCCATCGCCAGCGCGAGCGCGCGGCGGATGTCGCGGCTGTCGAATGGCGGCGCGTCGTCCTATTTTTGGCTGAAATATGGCGGCGGCAAAATGACCGTTGTGGCGAACGATGGCAATGATATCGAACCGGTTGAAGTAGACAGATTGATTATCGCCGTTTCGGAAACTTACGATGTCGTCGTGACGATTCCCGCCGACGGAACGGCTGCCGAATTTTTGGCAACACCGGAAGACCGCACTAAGTCGGCTTCATTGTTTTTGGGTGCGGGTGTGAAGCAGGTCTCGATACCGATGCCCAAATTGAAATATTTCGAGGGCATGAAGATGATGAACGGCATGACGAAAATGAACGGCGACCTCAACGACATGGGTATGAACATGAGCCTCAACCAAATGGACATGAACGTGGTGATGTACCCCGAAATCACGGGTGCAGCCGACGGCGGACAACACAACATGGATAACATGAACATGGGCGCGGAACAGTACGACGCAAACGCCCTTTCGGACATCGTGACGCTAAACTACGCGATGCTCAAATCGACGACCCCGACCACGCTGCCCAAAAAAGCTCCCGTTAAAGAGCTGCACTTTGAACTGACCGGCAACATGAACCGCTACGTTTGGAGTTTGGACAACCGTGTGGTTTCGGAGACGGACAAGATTTTGATAAAAAAGGGGCAGAACGTCCGTATCGTCCTACATAATGGTTCAATGATGCGCCACCCGATGCACCTGCACGGCCACGATTTCCGCTTGCTAAATGGGCAGGGCGACTACGCGCCGCTCAAAAATATCGTGGACATTATGCCGATGGAAACTGACACGCTCGAATTCAACGCCAACGTCGAGGGCGATTGGTTTTTCCATTGCCATATTTTATATCACATGATGAGCGGCATGGGGCGGGTTTTCTCTTACGAAAACCAGGAGGCCAACCCCTTAATCCCGAACCCAAAACTGGCTCAGCGCAAGTTGTTTGCCGACGACCGACGGTTTCACTCGATGGCGCGGGTCGGTCTTGAAAGCAACGGCTCGGACGGCGAGGCTGGGTTGATGAACACGCGCTGGAAATTGGGGACGTTATGGCATCTCGGCTACCACAGCTACCATGGCTACGAAAGCGAGACGATGTTCGGGCGGTATTTGGGCAAAATGCAATGGCTTTATCCATATGCCGGTTTTGACTACCACTATAAAAAGGAAGGCAAATCGCAGGACGGATTTTTTGATTTGGAAGGCAGCCCGCGCAACATTTTCGGCAACGAAGCAAAGACCATGTTCGGGCAAACAAGCAATAAGAATCACCGCCGTGCCGCCGTTGTGGGCATCGCGTACACATTGCCGATGTTGCTGGTCGCCGATGCGCGAGTTGATAGTGAGGGCAAGTTCCGTTTTCAGCTGGGAAGAGAGGATGTTCCTGTTGGAAAGCGGCTCAGATTCAATTTTATGGTAAATACGGACAAGGAGTATATGGCCGGGTTTCGATACATCCTCACCAGATACTTTGCTTTGTCCACACATTACGACAGTGATATGGGGCTGGGAGCGGGCATTACCTTAATTTATTGAGGTTTTTTACTATTTTTACGCCCGTATGAGAAACTATATTGCTATATTCTTTGCATTTGTTCTGCTTGCCCAGGGGATGTCACCTTTGTTGGAACAATTGACGAAGCTACCAGCACTGCTTTCTCATTTTTATGCTCACCATGATCATGCGCACAACGAACATGGTGAACATCTGACTTTTTTCAATTTTCTTGCTCAGCACTATGGCGGACGCGTGCATCACGATGATGCAAGTCAGGATCATTCAAATTTACCTTTTCGATGTGCCGATGCTTCATGCGTTGCGCTAATTATATTGCTGCCTTCCGATGTTCCGATAATTAGTCTGAACAATGCTCAGGAATTCCTGTCAAAGCATGCTTTCGGAAACATTGATTTCCGTTCACGCCTATTTGGACAGGACATCTTCCGGCCTCCGCTTGGTTGAGCCGTTTTAGCTTTTTGGAATTGGATTTCTACATTATGGACCTTGACGGTGTCATAGTCTAACTGCTATTCCAAGGGCTTGTTTCTCTCCTAAACATTTCATTATCAACGCATCAGCAATGAAAATTATATTCATTGGCTTGCTGGCGACGCTGTTAGTCGCCGCCTGCCATTCGCATAGCCACGATTCCGAGTCTGGGCACGCTCACAACGCAGACGGGAGCCATTCATCCGAAAGCGAGCTCGAAGCGCTCGCTTTCACTCTTTATACGGTTAAGACCGAACTTTTTGTGGAATTCAAACCGCTCGTAGTGGGCCAGGAAAGCCGCTTCGCAGCGCACTTTACCATGCTCGGCGAGTCGTTCAAGGCCGTCGGCGAGGGGAGTGTCACGCTGACTATGAGTAGCGCGGCAGGCACTCAAAGCATCACCGCTAACGAACCCCAGGTACCGGGCATTTTTCGTCTGCGTATGACTCCTGAAAAGCCGGGACTTTACAAACTCACATTCGACATCAAAACGTCTGCCTATACCGACCAGGTGGTACTGGACAGCGTGACGGTTTTCCCCGATGAAAAAACCGCTATCGCCCAACAGGAAAACGAATCCGGCAGCGGCAACGATATAACTTATCTGAAAGAGCAAGCCTGGAAAATTGACTTTGCCAGTCAACCAGTCCAACGTGCTGCATTCGCCAATGTGGTGAAAACTTCGGGCGTGGTTATTACCGCACCCGGCGATGAGGAAACGGTTTCGGCCAAAACGGCAGGTATTGTTCGCATCAACAAACAAGGATTGTTTGAGGGTTCATCCGTTGGGGCCGGTGCAGTGCTGTTCACCGTATCGAGCCAGGGATTGACCGACCGCAACGCGCCCTTGCAAATCCAGGAGGCGCGTAACAACCTGGCCAAAGCCAAAGCCGATTTCGAGCGCAGTCAAAAACTTTACAACGACCGGCTTCTAGTGGAAAAGGATTTTCTGCAAGCAAAAAATATCTACGAAAATGCCCAAACGCTGGTCGCTTCCCTGTCGGCTAATTACGGGCAGGGCGGCCAAAGCATTCGCACCAATCGGGCCGGTTTTGTCAAATCCATGCTGGTTACTGACGGACAGTTTGTTGAAACGGGTGCACCATTGGCAGTGATATCCAAAAGCAAAAAATTAGTAGTAAAAGCCGAAGTATCTCAAACGGCTTTTACTAAAATCAACGGCATCACATCGGCAAATTTTCGGACGGGCAGCGGTAAAGTTTATTCCCTTGCCGAACTGAATGGCCGCATGGTTTCTATTGGGAAATCGGCGGAAAACACGCTGTTCATCCCCGTTTTTTTCGAGGTAGACAACAAGGAGGGCATTATTCCAGGGGCATTTATCGAAGTGTTTTTGAAAACGAATGCACAATCAGCGGCATTGGTGATTCCGGCTTCAGCGGTGATGGAAGAGCAGGGCAGTTACTTCTGTTATGTCCAGACTGAAGGCGAATCCTTCCAAAAACGCGAACTGAAAATTGGTGGTAGTGACGGTCAAAACGTGCAGGTGCTTTCCGGTGTAGTCGAGGGTGAGCGTGTAGTGACTAAAGGTGCGTATAACATCAAACTAAGTACAGCCGCAGGTACACTTCCAGCGCATGGTCACGAACACTAAATCATCACCTAAACAGCAGAAAAATGTTGAACAACATAATTCTATACGCCCTGCACAATCGGTTGATGATTGTAGCAGCGGCCATATTTCTTCTCTTTTGGGGAAGTTACACCGCTTCCCGCATGGATGTGGATGTATTCCCCGACCTCACCGCTCCGACCGTAGTAGTATTGACCGAGTCGCACGGCATGGCCCCGGAAGAAGTGGAAAAACTCGTTTCGTTCCCTATCGAATCGGCACTCAATGGCGCGACAGATGTGCGCCGTGTGCGCTCTTCCTCGTCAGCAGGTATCAGCATCGTGTGGATAGAGTTCGAGTGGGGAACAGGTATTTTTCAGGCCCGCCAGATCGTGACTGAAAAACTCTCCGCGATTGCTGCACGTCTTCCCGCAGGGGTCGGCAACCCCACACTCGCACCGCAAGCCTCCATCATGGGTGAAATCATGCTCATC
>CAYVPM010000460.1:0-4084 GCA_964453475.1 uncultured Saprospiraceae bacterium
ATAAAAACCATTGGGCTGTTAAATTTCTAATGTTTTTATTGTTGAATCAGCTAGGTGAAGTGAAAATGAGCTTTCACAACGCCCAACCAGGAAGAAGGGGGCTTGAAAATTACTACCCTGTTTTTTCGCCAAATTTGGAAAATCTGCAACATGGCAAATTCTATACTTGATTCCCCCGTCCTTTTGCATCCAAAACCCTGGTGGCACCCGTTTTTGTCGTTCTTTCTGACCCTGTATGGCATTCTTGTTCTCGAATGGAGCTTGCAGCCCATTGTTATGCTTTTTTGGTTCGAGATTATACTGATGGCGGGGGCAGCGCTTGTTCGTTGTTTGTTTGCATTAGACGGGAAGCCATTTTTGCACAACCTTATAACAAGGGTGTTTTGGACGGTTGCCGGAGGTGTTATGTTCATCGGAATGCTTATGCTGGCCGTCACATTCTCCATAAAGGTTTTTGACAATGGCATGGACAGCCAGGGTTTTGCGCAAATCCCGATGCAGGTGCGGATACTCGTTTTGGGATATGTGCTCGGTTTGATATTGCACTTTTTTGCGAACAAGCGCTTCCTGACAGCTCAACCAATCTCCGAACTGATGTCGACGTTGATGCATCAGTTTATCCTCATCGCCTTTATTATGGTACTCACGATGCACCTCATTCCCTCCTTTCCGGAACTCAACCAGTCAAAATGGGTCGGTTTATCGGTCATGGTGGTGAAATTTTTGGTAGATTTGTCTTTTGCACGCATCAAAAAGCTGAAACTGTAACAGTAATGATCAAAATATACCACAACACCCGCTGCGGAAAAAGCCGCTGCGCCTTGCAGGAAATTGAAGCCACCGGCCAGCAATTCGAGGTAATTGAATACCTGAAAACACCCCCGGATGCCGCAACGATAAAACAATTGCTGCACTCGTTGGGAAAAAGCCCGCTGGAGCTTATTCGACAAAAAGAACCCGTCTTTCTGGAAAATTTCAAAGGAAAAACCTTCAGCGACGAAGAATGGATCAACATCATGGTCGAAAATCCGATACTCATCGAACGACCAATCGTCGTGGCCGGCAACAAAGCCTGGGTGGCCCGGGATGCAGACAGCCTGGCGGCAATAGCCGCGCTGTAAATCCCCTTAAATCGCCCCACGCATCCTGAATAGTGCCGCATCCGGCGAATATGCTATGAATCTACTGCCACATTTTCCCTTCATCTGCGTTATTCGTCGGTTAAAATATCCCGTATTTCTCCCTCCTCACGCCTTGATGAATGAAAAATCTGCCTCGTATATTCATAGCATATTCGCCGGATGCGGCACTAGTTCATCGCATCCACATCCAGCACCACATCCAGCAACAAGCGCAAATCGTCGTAAAATTCCCGCACCACTTCGTAGCTCACATTGGAGCGCAGCAGGCTGGGTTCCAGCAGGTCTTTGTCCTGGGTAAGGGCGATGTATATTTTGTCGCCGATGATGGAAAGGTAAATCTCCTTCATGCGGTTGGCTTTCTGGAACTGGCTGCGGAAGCGCAGGATGTTCCGCTGCATTTCAATTGACATGACATCTTTCACCCGCACATCAGGGGTGGCATACGTGTCGAAAAAGGCTTCGAATTCGGGCAGGAGGTTGTCCCGGACGCGGCGGCCTCCGATCAGGTGGAAGGCCCGCTCGCTGCGGCTCATGTATTTCCGGTGGGCATCGGGCAGTACCAATACCGAACCGTGCAGGTCCCAGCGTTGAAAATCGCCGATCAGGAAAACGCCCTTGAAAACCCGGTCGAGCTGGTTGCGCGCCGGACTGAATTCGCGCACATGAAGCTCGCAAAACTCAAACGGTGTTTCCCGCACCTGCCCGCGGATCAGGTCCTCTCCATGGTATTCGTCACCGCTGACAAAAATCCGGCTTTCAAAAAAACTTTCAGCCGGAATTGAACCTTTGGGATCGTATTTTTCCTTGCCTGCGGCAAAAGTGAAGTTGACGTCATTGTCGATAAAATCAAGCAACAGCTCAACGATGCGGGGCTTAAATTCCCTGAAGAAAACTTGCACCCGAAACACCAGGTAGGCAATCCAACAGCCAACCAGTAATGCCAGCGACAGGGTAACAACAAAAATAGAAAGGTAAACTTGCAGTGCCAGCACAAACAACAGCATCAGCACGGAAACGCTCAACAGCCGCATCAACCGCAGCCTGCGCTGTTCCAGGTGCAGCAGTTCCGGATGTATGGTTTGGTTGTAAAAAAGCCTGAAATCGTGGTATGCACCGTCCATGATTGCGGAATTCGGAATTCGGATTGCGGAATGAATCGTGAAGCATTGTCGGTTAAGGATGGATAAAAACGGAAGTTGGAAAGCATTTTCAGCAGAAAAACCCAAACCAAGCGCACCCATTCCGCATTCCGCATTCCGCACTCCAAATTCCGCACCCCTTATTCCCGCTCTTTGTTATACTCCTCGATATAAGCATCAATAAGACCAATGAGAAGGTCTTTTAAGTAGGCATTTTCGAGTCGGGCGATGGTTTTTAGCTGTTCCACCTTGGTTTTGTCTACGGCAACCGTGATGCGGCGCTTCCCGTTTGATTCATCCGTTGTAATTTCCTGAATATCAATGGTTTCACGAATCAATGCGTCCAATCCATGGGGTAAAGAGCTGTGTGTTTCCCGGGCAGCAGATTTGGATTTGTTGCTCGGTATGGTGTTGTCGCTGCGCTGGTTCTCGTGTTTTTCAAAACTTTCTTCCATTGCCTCCTGGAGCAAAGTGTCGAGATCGGACATAAAGTTTTTGCTGCCGCTTTTGCGTTCAATGGGCGCGGCAACCAGCACAGGCTCGTTGCCAAACAAGCCGCCCATGCTGACTTTGTTGTCGCTAAACAGGTCGTCCAGACCTTCCGAAAATCTTTTTTTGCTCATGTGTTCTGGCAGTTGAAGTACCAGCGCCTACTGGCCATTGGTGCGTTCAATAATTTCTTTGGTCAAATCGAGATAATCCAGGGCGCCCGGGCTTTTTGGGCTGTAATCGAATATGTCTTTGCGTTGTGCAGGGGCTTCGGCCAGGGCAACATTGTCACGAATGTAGGTTTTAAACACCTTTTCGCCAAAATATTTGTGAATGATGTCCACAACATCCCGATTCAGCACCCTCCGGCTATCATACATCGTTGCGATAACGCCGCACATGTCCAGGTTCTTGTTCAGGCGCATTCGAACTTTGTCGATCACTTGTTTTATTTTCGCAAGGCCCTGAACCGCAAGGAATTCTGTTTGTAAAGGTATCAGGACAAAACGGCTGCTGGTTAAGGCGTTCAAGGTCAACAAGCCCAGCGAGGGCGGGCAGTCGATCAGCACATAGTCATAATCATCCGCAACTTGGGCGATCAACTCGCGCAGGATGTATTCACGACCAGCTTCATTGATCAATTCCATTTCTGCCCCCGACAGGTCGAGTGATGAAGTGATGATGTCCATCCCCGGCTTGTGGGTATAGGGTGCGAGTTCGCCTTCACCGCGCAAAGCTTCATAAACCGTAATTTTTTGGCGCGGAATACCCAGCGAAATCGTCAGGTTGGCTTGCGGGTCGAGGTCAATGAGCAGCACCCGCTTCCCCAACTCCGTCATAGCAGCACCTATATTAATGGCGCTGGTCGTTTTGCCGAACTCGCCTTTGTGATTTAACAGTGAAATAATTGTAGCCATAAATAGTTGCGGCTCCCGATGAGCCATGTATTGTTTGCAAAACAAGCAATTTGCGTGGACAAAAGTACGCTTTTTTTTCAAACATTCACCTTTAAACGAAACACTTGGGCTAATCAGGTCAAAGTTTGTTTGAAATTGTTTCAAGTAGCAATGTGCCTGCAAAGCACTGACTATCAGCTCTGTATTGTAGCCGAACGAAAAAAAAATGTTTTTTTGAAAAAAAATCTATAACATTTTTTGTTTTTAAAAACTCTTTGTTTTAAATTTGCACCATCAAACATATAAACACCAGTGGATTACTGCCACACCAATCAATCATCAGTTTACTGTTAAACCTTCAGCATTATGATCAAGGAAGATAGAATTGACCTGAACAAACGCTTTATCCAGGCTTTCA
>CAYVPM010000461.1:0-4079 GCA_964453475.1 uncultured Saprospiraceae bacterium
GGCGGGCTTGGCATCGTCACTTCCATGATCATAGATGTTCTCGAACGGGCGACGCCGGCCACACTCCAGGGAGGCACCACTTCTTATATGATACAGGACAAACCTGGCTTTGTGAAAGAATTCACCACCATCTTAAAAAGCCACAATCGTGTAGAGACTTTTTTTACGCCCTATGCAAACATGGGCGTTGGAAGACTCTCTAAACAGCCTTCCATGCTGGCACTTTGGTGGGACGTGGTATCCGGCGCTGAGTCCAGCGACCCAACCAAACCTCAAAAGGCTCCTGACAATGCCTGTGTCCACGCCGGGAAAGGAGAATTCGGAGCGCCTTATCTTACCGGGATTAGTAAATATGGCGCAAAAATAGCAATGGGCGCACAGACTGCTGCTTCTCCAATAATACATTTACCAGTAGGCGCTGCAGAAATGGCCGCTATAGCAACCTTTCATGTGATCGTGAAGGAAGTCGCTGAGTCCAACAAGTCGCACTCGGAGCTGTGGTTGACGGGGGCTGTTCGGGTCATGTTCATGTCGTACTACATTCCGATACCAGACCTGGAAGATGCAGGCCTCAGCATCGCCTGGGACGGTATGGACGTTGTTTCGAAGATCGTTACGGAAGATGATCAATTCCACATCGCGGCTCCTATGGAGTTTCGCTTCGTCAAAGGCGGCGATTCTGCTATGTCGGGAACGTTTATCAGAGATACCAATTGCCGGTGGTTCGTCAACCTGGACCTGATCGGTTTTGTAAATCAAGAACCGGCCTCTCAATACGATCCAAAGCTGCTGCAGTTTTTCGCCGATGTGGAGCGGGAATGGGTAAAAATGGGTGGCTTCCCGCACAATGGAAAAATGTACGGCTTTTACGACCCGGAAAATCCGGGAGAGCCATATTCCATGAACGGGCCATTCAATCCGAATTTTTTGGCTCATCTCAAGGCACGTCGCGGGGAACCGCTCCGGGCTTTCAACGATTACCGCAAAAAACTGGATCCAACCGGTCTCTTTTACAACGAATATTTGAGGCAATTGCTGGAGTGAGCGGGCGTTCTCCGACGTATGCAGGCAGAGTGCGTAATGAATTGATTCACCATTGTTACCACCGATTGCCCGTCTCTTGCATCCAGGGGGCGGGCAATGCTTTTTTTGCCCCATGCAACGAATATACAAATGTTTGGGACGGATTGACAAATGGTTGAGGCGTTCGGCCCGGCACCTTTGTGGCGTTCTTGTTTCCCTGCGGCGTCTGCCCCTCCCGGAAGCTGCAAGCGAACAGACCCAACATCTTTTATTCATTTATTAAAACATTTAAATTATGAGAACAGGGTCAACCTTTTTTCAAAGACCAGTACAAGCGTTTATGCTTCTGGCATTCGTTAGAACAAACAAGCTGTTTGCTATTCTGACGGCAATTATTTTCTTCACTTCAACAAATCTTTTTTCGCAGGCGCCACCCTTATCGGTGGTAATTGCCGGTGACAATGTCAGTTGCAATGGCGGCGGTGATGGTGCTGCATTCGCCATTATAAGCGGGGGCACCCCTGATTATACCTATTCATGGAGTAATGGGGCAACAGATCCTTCGATAAGCGACTTAACACCCGGCGTTTATTGCGTAACCGTTACCGATGCAGGTGGAAATGTTGCATCTTCCTGTTACACCATCACCCAACCCGCGGCATTAACGGTAGAAGTTGATCATACGGAAATAAGTTGCATTGAGGGTGCTGATGGCACGGCGACAATCTTCAATTTACGAGGCGGTACTGTATTTGCATTGCAAGTTAATTCACCTTATGCTGCAGCAATAACTTCCCAAAAAGCGGCATTTGGACCCACCACTTATGATGTAACGGCAGATGTTGTTTACATCCAGGATAATGCAGGTTCTTACCTGGGATGCAGCCCATACCCGGCAGGAAGTTTAACCGGTAAAATTGCCATGATAGACCGTGGTGGTCCTAGTTCCTGTACCTTTGCCCTCAAAGTTAAAAATGCGCAGAATGCAGGGGCAGTTGGGGTGATCATGGTGCAGAGTACCACGGGAGCTCCGCTTTTCATGACGGGGACAGACCCCAGCATAACCATACCAAGCATGATGATAAGCCGTGCTAATGCCGCTCCAATCAAAGCGCTGCTGGCGAATTCCGAGGTAGTGAGTGCCACACTGAATTCAGGAGGCTACCAATACCTGTGGTCGAATGACGAAACAACAAGCACCATAACCGGCCTTGCTGCCGGCGCCTACACCCTGACGGTTACCGATTTTCAGGGCTGCACGGCAGAGGCATCGACGGAATTGACCGATCCGCCGGCTTTTACGGCGTCTGCTTCGGGCACTGATCTAACTTGTTACCAAAGCGGCGACGGAACGGCAACAGCCTCGGTAAGCGGCGGAAACCTAAATTGCAGAATATCTTATTTGTCTGCTTCAACTAGTGGTCGAGCCTTTGGGGTCTTACCAGCCCCACCTTTTTCCATTTCTTTGAATGGCCAGAATTTTGTGGCTTGCAATACCGGGCATATTACAGACCTTGTGGTGAACCTGGGGTTTAGTCTAGGGGGAACTGTGATGTTAAGAATGGCACAAGGTGTTAATACTAACGTTCCTTCGTACACTGAACTTATTGCATTGCCGGCGGTACCTGGTAATTGGATGATTCATCTGAATACGCCGTTCCCTGTTGTCGCGGGGCAAACTTATGCCTTCTCGTTAGGGGGCGTTGCAGGTTTACCTGGTTGGGCAGGCTGGAGTTCTTCCACGGTTAGTTATCCGAATGGAGATGGTTTCACTGAAACGGGACAATCGGCAGGCGATTTTGCTTTTGAGGTCAGAATCGCCGGAACAGAAAACTTTCCGTTAACTTATTCATGGAGCAATGGTGAAACCACGGCGTCTGTCAGCGGGCTTGACGCGGGCACGTACGATGTGGAGGTAACGGATATCAAAGGCTGCACAGCCACGGCAAGCGTTACGCTCACAGAACCCGAAGAACTCACCATTGATGCCGGTCCCAATAAAGTTGTTTACATCGGGTACCCGGATTCCTCTTGCGTAAGACTGCAGGCGTCGGCAACCGGGGGCACGCCTCCCTATGCCTTAAGCTGGAGTAACGGCAGTACTGAAGATCATATTGACGTTTGCCCCACGCAAAGCACGGTTTATTCCGTTACCATTACCGACGCGAACGATTGCACGTTTACGGACGAAGTACAGGTTTGCGTGTTTGATGTAAGATGCGGCAATAATCTGAATAAGGTCAACATTTGTCATGCCACAGGGAACAACAACAATCCTTTCGTAACGCTTTGCATTGCAGAGTCGGCTGCCAGTGCCCATTTCCTGGAACATCAGGATGACCAGCTCGGGGAATGCGGAATGGATAAATCATGCGAAGAAGGCATGCGTTCCACTGGTGACAACAGGGAACAGAATTCACCGGTTGACCAATACCTTGGGGCTTTCCCAAATCCATTCACCAACACGACAAAAATCAGCTTTATGCTTGATGAAGATGATTTCGTGAGCCTGAAAGTATTTGATATTTCAGGAAGAGAGGTGGCTAATTTGTTCGAAGGGTCAATTGAGGCCGGTAACAACTATGAGGTTACATTCGACGGAAGCCAGCTCAACAATGGGATGTTCCTGTTGAAAATGAACACGGGAAATGGAGCGAATCAAATCAGGAAATTGATTCTGAATAACTAATACCTTTATATTGCATTTAAGGAGGCTGCTCAAAAGTCTGGGCAGCCCCCTTTTTAACGTTCATTTCGGCTGGTCAAAGCCAAAACCCTGCTGGAAACCACCGGCCTCATCGTCTCCGAAGTGGCCTGGCAAGTGGGGTACAAAGACGTGGCACATTTTTACCGCCGTGCTTGGTGTTTTCACCAAGCACACAGCGGAGTGAGTATTTCAAGCCTAGTTCCCGTCCTGTCGGTGCTTGGTGAAAACACCAAGCACGACGGGACCTGAATTTGAAACACGCACTCCGCCGTGAACATTCGGCATTGTACCAAGTGCGGCGTATAATTGATTGATTTACAATTGCTACCACCGATTGCCCGTCTCTTGC
>CAYVPM010000462.1:0-4079 GCA_964453475.1 uncultured Saprospiraceae bacterium
CTCCAACTGTTCACTTTGACCGGATTTTACTGTTCACTTTGGCCGGAATTATGCACTGACTACCCTAAAGTAAACTTTGATATTGTAAACGAGTTTTTTACACTGGCTGAAAGAGAAAAGAGGACAATTGGGGCACTGGCCAAGGTGGAGTAAAAAAACGGTGGTTTTGGGTGCCGCCATTTGTAGGAATGTATTGAATATTTAGGCCAATCCAACAAAATATAAGGAATGTTTAGATGTTAGGCACCATTTTATTTTTTTTTGCGTTCAACGTACATTCGACTACTCTCACAATAGTATTGGATTCTCTTATTATTTATGAAAAAACTTACGACAATTACTTTTGAAGGAATTGATGGTTGCGGTAAAGAAACCCAAAGCAAATTGATATATGACTACCTGACACAATGTGGTTATAAATCCTTGTTAATATCTTTTCCTGACTATTCCACTAGTTTGGGTCAAGTAATTAAAGATGCGTTACAAGATAACAGTTTTGATAGGTATGCCTTACAAATGCTATTTTCTGCTGATCGCCTACGGCAAACACCAGACATCCTAAACAATAAGCACGACTACGACTATGCAATATTAGATAGATACAAATGGTCAGGTTTGGTTTATGGCACAGCAAGAGGACTCCACCCAAGTTGGGTAGAGAATTTGGAGTCAATTTTACCTGATCCAAATTTTACATTTTACATTGATGTACCTATTGAGGTTTCTTTGCAAAGGACATTGGCAAGGGATGTATTAGAAAGCGACGTTGAACTTTTGACAAAATGCAGGAATAAATATTTAGAAATGGCAAACTCTTCCCCATCTTGGCATATATTGCGAGGAACAGAGAGCAAGGAATCAATTCATCAAACTGTAAAAGATATATTAAATGCGCTTTAGAGATTACTTGTTACAGGAAAACAAGATTATATATTGTGCGAATAGCCTCTTCTCTCCTTTGGATAGAATTGGAGGTTATAATATTGCCGCAGCCATTGAGGATAGATTAAAGAGTAATGGAGCGCAATATTCCAATCAAAAATTTACATTCCTCCCTTTCAAGGATACTCAACAATCAGATATTGTAGGAGATAACAAATCCCATAAAATATTTGAACTTGACCTTGCCAAATTACAAAATGCTGGAGCACTCGTTGCTAGGCTAGACGGTATTGCTAAAGATTCAGGAGTTTGCATGGAAGTGGGCTATGCTTACGCTTTAGGCCTTCCAATTGGCATCTTCTCTACTGATTTTATTTGGGAGGGCTTTCCTTCATATTTAAGAAAGCCTGATTTAGATTTTGACCCGGTGCTTAAGATTGTTGCGACATTCAGCAAGCATTTTACTCAAACTCCAACAACTGATGAGTATTATGGTGGGCAAAACCAAATGTTAGAAATTAGAATGGTGTCTGAGTTTGTGGATAAGTGTCTCATTGCATTTGATAATTTGAGTACCTATTGCGCTACACCAACAAAACTCAATCAAGGTGCTGCTGCATTCATTGATATTCAAGGGGGCAAATATGAATGGGCTACGGAAGAGCAAAAGATAATTGCTCAGAGGTTAGCTGCACTAGGAATCAAATCAAATCTTGCTTCGAGATATACTAAGGCGTCACACAAGGATAGTGACCCGCTTGAAGAAGCTGAGAAAGACTTGGAAAGTTTAATGAAAAGTACCATAGCTATATTCTCGGCTGATAATATTGAAATGGATGCTGGCAGTGCAACGTTATTTGGCATATGCATAGGCCTTAAAATAAAAACGCTATTACTTTACACAGCACCTACTGTAATGAAAGGCGCAGGAGGACAAGAGATGAAGCTCAACTTAATGATAGAGCAAGCCGCTGATATGGTATGTTCATCACGAGAAGAATTATTTGATAAAATCCACACTCTGATCTAATGACACACGAAGAGTTTATGTTAACCGCTTTTGAAGAGGCATTTGCTGGTATGAGAAGCAATAAAGGTGGGCCTTTTGGTGCAATTATTGTCTCTGATGGATGCATTATTGGCCAGGGGTGTAACCAAGTTACCTCTACCAATGACCCAACAGCTCATGCAGAAATTGTTGCAATACGGAATGCTTGTCGCAATAAAAATTCATTCCAACTGTCAGGTTCTGTGTTATATACGAGTTGTGAACCTTGCCCAATGTGCTTGGCTGCAATTTATTGGTCAAATATCAAAATGGTGTATTTTTGTTCATCAAAGGAAGATGCGGACACAATTGGATTTATCGACAAGTATATTTATGACGAGTTGAATCTCCAAGCCAACAGTAGGAGAGTTCCACATATAAAACTCTATTTACCCGTTGCCACTGCTTTATTTGATGAATGGACTTCTAAAATAGATAAAACTACTTACTAATGGATATTGAAATTCTTGATAATATCAAAAACAGAATCGCAGAATGTTCCAAATGTGAACTTTGTAAAACACGAAACCTGACTGTTGCAGGCGAAGGGCTCCCGAATAGTAAAATAATGTTTATTGGCGAAGCACCAGGCGAGGTAAACAATAAACTCGGCAGACCATTTGTTGGGCATGGAGGAAAAATTTTCGATAAAATTTTGGAGAATTTAGGAATAAAACGGGGGGATGTATTTATAACCAATATAGTGAAATGTTGGCCACCAGAAAATCGCAAACCAAAACCCCAGGAGATTCTGGAATGCTCAACTTACTTATACGAACAAATTGAAGCAGTCAAGCCATCTTTAATAGTTGCATTAGGACAAACTGCATTTACAACACTTACAAATACAAAGATTAAAATCAAAGAGGAGCATGGGAAGGTTGTTTCTGTCAACGGAATAGCAATTTGTAGTACTTATCATCCCAATGGAATTAGATATGTAAAAGGTGGGTTACAAACGATAATTTCTGACATCACAAATGGGATGTTGCAAATAGGGTTGTCAATTCACAATTCTACATTGCCAACTCAATTAACCATTTTCAATGAAGAATAGGATTGAAATTATTGGGCTTTTAGGGGCCGGCAAAACAACACTTCTTAATAAAATTAGCTGCGAACAACAAAGCGATGTGCTATGTGTTTATGAGGACCTCTCAGCTTTAAATGAAATATGGGATTTTATTAATAAAACTCAAAGGAATTATTTTTTATTACAATCAGCCTATTATTTGGAAGCATTTGATAAACTTCTTACACATACTTCCGAGCAAATGCTTATATCTGATTTTAGTTTACGAGTGCATCATTTTGTTTATTCGTTTCACCTTCTAGAACAACAAATGATAAATGAGATTGAATGGACTATGCTTAACAAAATGCTTGCTATTTATTCCGAAAATCTACCATCTATTAAAGGGTTTTTATTAATAGAAGCAACTCCCGATGAGTTATTAGCTAATTTACGGGAGCGAAACAGAAATTTGGATTTTAATACATCGCTTGACGATTTGATTAAGTTAGTTGACTGCTTTAATTTAAATAAAGCTGATATTCTTCAACAAGTCCCAACATTATTTCTGACCGTTTCTGAATTGCGGATATTCAATGATGAAACTCAACAAAAACTTTACAATTTCATTGGAGACAAAAAGATTTCGATTGGCAGTGACCTTTAGAACTAACTGCTTGTCAAAAATCAATTTGCATTTTATTGCTAGTGACCTTCAGGAAGTTTTTTTAGCCAGGTCTAACGGTACCGATAATGCCGCTTTACCCGCCCATAGGCGGGCGAAAGTTCTAACAATTTGTTTGAAGTATTTTGTTTTAAAATTGTCGCCAACAAAACAAAATCCCCGCATTGGCTTTGTGCTTCTGCGGGGATGCTCATTTGTGTTTTGCCTCAAAACCCCGTTACCCCATTTACTTATTTTACCATTTGGGGCGCGGTGGTGTTTAGTTATCTTGCGGTGTTGCTGGCTTGCGGTTCAGGATATAATCAGCGGCTTTTTGTGCTTCGGCTGCTGCTTTAAAAATAAACCTGCTGTCTTCTTTCAGAATCTTTAACCATCCTGCAAGGTAGGCGGCGTTGTTTTCGATCACATTATCAAAATCAATTTGAACGCTGGAGCAAAGGAAGGAAGCGCCC
>CAYVPM010000463.1:0-4065 GCA_964453475.1 uncultured Saprospiraceae bacterium
GAGCAGGCCTTTGTCGCAATATATAGCCACAACATAATTTCCGGCTTTTAGTTTGTCGTCAAACTTATGGTTGAACGACAAACGCTGCGTTTCGTTCAGCACCACCTCCTTGGTCTGTTGCGCCAAAATTTCCACTGGTCCGGAAGGCGCATAAACCGTTGCCTTTGTCGGGTTTTTGCTAATAATGGGGTTGGCCTTGTCGTCCGTTATAGCCAGGTAGATCTTCTGTTGCCCTTGAAAATCTTTTGGGACATTGGCCAGGTCAAAGCTCACGAAAATTTCGCGCAACTTTTTGGCACGTGTTGTCAGCTTGTCGTTTCTCCCTTCCAATTGCACCGAGAAGGCTGTCGCTTTGAATATGGCGGACTGTGTTTTTCGTATTTGCTCTTCGAGCTTTTTGGCAAGGTCCTGCATTTGGCCGGTGAGCTCCGTATTGTCGCCTTTTAGCTGCGTATTTTCTTCGGTAAGGCGCTGATTTTCAAGCTTTAAGGCTTCGTTTTCAGCGCGAAGGGTTGTGGTAATTGTTTCGAGTTCGATCTTGGCTTTTCGCAAAGCTTCCACTTGTTCGCGCAATTCCTGGAGGTCTTTTGCCGACATGCTTTTGATTTGACGGATGGCCACCTCTTTGTCTTGTACGATCTGGGCACTGCTGTTCACCCTACCCTGCAAGCTTTCGTTTTCGGTGCGCAATTCTGAAAAAGCATTCGACAAGCTGTCCAGAGAACGCTCGAGTAAAGACTTCTCTATTTCGAGCGCGAGATTTTCTGCTTTTATTTTTTCGTTGTCTGCGAAATAGTTTTTCGACTTTTGCCAGAAGAAAAAACCCAGACCAGCGGCCAACGCTAGAAGTATGGTTACAACGATACCGTATACTTTTGAATTTTGATTGTTGCTCATTGGAAAAGCATGTTAAAATTGAGTGTAATAACAGAGTTGTTCGTGGCAAATATACACGCTTTCACACCCTAATTACTAAAAATAAACCTCCCTCAATTTAAAAAACATGAGCCTTCTAAAACTGGCGATTGAAGCCATTTACCCCTTCCCGCAAAATGAAATGGACCAGTTTTTATTGGATTGGCGCCAGTTCTCCCTGGATAAAGGGGCGTTTCTCATAAAGGCTGGTGAAATTTCCAGCCATCTGTATTTCCTTGAGCGTGGCGCTATTCGGTGTTTCGATTTCAAGGAAGGCCGCGAGATAACCGAATGGATCGCAATGGAGGGCAGGTTTATTTATTCGCCGAGGAGTTTGTTCCTCAGGGAACCGGGGAGACTTTCCTTTCAAATTGTGGAGCCATCTGTTATCCATGCCATTCATGTCGATGATTTGGAAGAAAAATGCGCAAAATTCTTACATGTAGCGCAGTTTTACCGGCTTGTGCTGAGTCAAGGAATCCTGGCTGCAGAAAAAAGAGTTGAGTTTTTGCTGACCAGTTCAGCCGTTGAACGGTATCGAAACCTTGTTTTGCAATTTCCAGAAATTGTAAAGCGGGTGCCTTTGTCATTTATTGCCTCTTATATTGGCATTACAAAGGAGACTTTGAGCCGGGTAAGGGGAAGGAAGGTTCCAATAAGCTAGACCGCAGGATCGGTCAACGGTTTTTAAGAAGGCTCAACCCCCTATTGGCATTTGCTGATTGGCCGATCATAGCGGGTGAAAACAACCAATAAATTATGGAACCGTCGATTTGTCAGAACCAAACTGATGTTTCAACGGTTCTTTGCGTTTTAAAAGCTCCCGCTCATCTCATTTCAAATAAGACCATGTCTGTCATTATCCGAACAATTTACGCCCCATTTTTGGCCCTTGCCTGTTTTTTTGCTTTGGCGAGCCCTGTATTCGCCCAATTCCCGCAAGGCGGTGCTCCTGGTGGCATCAACCAGGCACAAATGAACATTGGACGGTTTTATGGCAAAGTTGTGGATGAAACTACCGGGAAAGGCATCGGTTACGCTTCGGTGCAGTTGCTCGGCATGCGCTGGGACAGCGTGTCTCGAAAAATGGAACCCGCCATCCTGGGCGGTCAGCTCACGCTTGAAAACGGCGATTTCAGCCTTGAAAACCTGCCCATTCGCGGCAGTTTTACCCTGAAAATCAATTTCCTGGGCTATGCAGAAATGGAGCAAAAAGTTGCTTTTGGCGATGGCGGAAGCGGCGGCCAAGGCGGGCGGCCCGGTGGCGGAAGGCCGGGCGGCAGTGCAGCCGCGGGCGCTATTGACAAAGACCTGGGGAACATCAAGCTTGCTGCCACTTCCAGCATCCTGAAGGAAGTCACCATTTTGGGCGAGACATCTCAGGTTTCGCTGGCTTTGGACAAAAAAGTGTACAAAGTAGACAAAGACAACGTAGCGGCGGGCGGCACCGCTGAAGATGCCCTTAAAAACGTGCCTACTTTGAATGTAGACATAGACGGCAACCTGACCATGCGCAACGCTGCCCCACAAATATTCGTCGATGGGCGCCCAACCAATATGACCCTGGATCAAATCCCGGCAGACGCCATTGACAATGTGGAAGTTATCACAAACCCCTCGGCCAAATACGACGCTTCGGGCGGCGGCTCGGGAATCGTCAACATCGTCTTGAAAAAAGAGCGCCGTATTGGCTACAACGGATCTGTTCGTGCAGGTATCGACAAGCGCGGGCGGGCCAACCTGGGAGGTGATATCAATGCCCGGGAAGGGAAGGTGAACGGTTTTCTGGGTTTGAACCTGAACCAAAGGCGCAGTATTAGCTCCGCAGGAACCGTGCGCACGACCAATGATTTTTTGGGGAATACCACTTCTCTCACCGATCAAACGAACGCACCGCGCACCAATGGTTTTTTTGGCATGGTCAGAAGCGGCGTCGACTGGTTTATCAACAACCGCAACACCTTGACATTTACCGGAAATTACCACGGAGGTTCCTTTGAAAGCTGGGACAATCTGTACAAATCGGAGATATTTTATAAAGACACCCTGCCAGATTATGCGCTCAATTCGGTTCGCACTTCAAACAGTGACCGTAATTTCCGCAATATGGGCGGCCAGGTTTTGTACAAATTTCTGTTCCCAAAAGCCGGAAAGGAGTTGACCGCCGATATCAACTACAATCGCTCTACATCTGAGAATGAGTCGTTTTTTGCCACGACCTTCGATGGCAATGGCACCAACTCGAAAGAACGGCAGGATGGAAGCGGAGGCAACCAGTTTATCACCATCCAGAGCGATTTTGTTAACCCTTTGACAAAAGGTAAAAAGCTGGAGATGGGCGTGCGCGCAGCCATTCGCACGTATGATTCCAACAATGGCAATTTTGTGTTCAGCGAAGCTGTAAACGACTATGTTTACGTCCCAAGCTTTACCGACAAGTACAAATATGACGACCAGGTGTATGCGGCATACAGCACATTCAGCCAATCGTACCCGAAATGGGGATACCAGCTTGGATTGCGGGCAGAAAGCTCTAAATACGCCGGAACACTGATCGATCGGGATACCACCTTCAACAACAATTTCCCGATCAGCCTCTTCCCCAGCACCTTTGTCACCTACAAACTGAATGATCAGGACAACATGCAGTTGGCATACACACGGCGCATCAACCGGCCCAGTTTTTTCCAGCTCATACCTTTCGCCGATTTTTCTGATTCGCTCAACCTCTCCACAGGCAATGCCAATTTGTTGCCTGAGTTCGCCAACTCCCTGGAACTTTCCTACCAAAACATCATCAATAAACAACACAATTTCCTGACCTCCGTCTATTTCAAAAAGTCGACCAATCTTATCACCCGGTACACCTATTCCGAATACAACGACATGCTGCAGCGGGTGATCGGCATCACCACCTACCAAAACGCCAACTCCAGCATGGCCTACGGCATGGAGTTTACGATCAAGAACACTTTCTGGAAAAAACTGGACATCACAAGCAATTTCAATTTTTACAATTCAGTGCTGGATGTAACCGCCGAAGGCAACGTAAGGAGCCAGGTAGAGCAGTTTACCTGGTTTGTGAAAGAAAACCTCAGCTACAAGTTGCCGAAGAATTTTACAATTCAGCTCAATGGCTCTTATCAAAGC
>CAYVPM010000464.1:0-4061 GCA_964453475.1 uncultured Saprospiraceae bacterium
GCGCGGCACGGTCTCCATGTTGTGGCTCACCACTTCCTGTCCGGCAGAGATCATGCGCTCCAGGGCTTCCCAATTGCCTTTTGTGTCGGGGATCAGGGTTTCAATGGTTGTTTCCGGGCTGAGTTCTTTCACTGCGCGCACGGTTTGATACCATATTTCAGCACCCCGGTCTTTCAATTCGTCCCGGTTGACGGAGGTGATGACGGCGTGTTTCACCTTCATCAGCCAAATGGCTTCAGCGACGCGGCGCGGCTCGTCTTCGTCGTATTCGTTTGGGCGACCGGTTTTTACGGCACAGAAAGAACAGGAACGGGTGCAAACATTGCCCAAAATCATAAAAGTAGCTGTACCGGCGCCCCAACATTCGCCCATATTAGGGCAACTGCCGCTTTGACAAATGGTGTGCAACTTGTATTCATCTACAATATTGCGCACATTGCGGTAGTTCTCGCCCATGGGCAGGCGCACTTTTAGCCATTCCGGGCGTTTGGGCCGTGCTTCGGCATTTTTGTCTATGATGGGAAGTTCGAGCATGGTGCTTTGCAGAACGCCAAAGATATGCTGAATGTTTATTTCAAGCCAGCCAACCAGGTGGAAATCTTGTTCAAGTCAGCTTTTGGCACCGTCGGCTGGGCCAACATGGGCACATAGCCTGGCCAGTTTGCCGGCTCCGGCTTTTTTACCAACGCAGCAATGCGCTTGGCCGAATATTTCTTTGCTGCAATGTCGGGCCACTTGGGGCCTACCAGTTTGCGGGTCATGTTGTGACAGGCAGCGCAACCATGGCGGTCGAGCAATGCCTGTATATCGGCCGGGATTTCCGGGCTGCTCTTTTCGGGGGTAAAGGCAAAGAGGAGGGCAAGGAGGGGTAAAAGCGCTATTACTTTTTTCATTATTTACGGTGATTTGTTTGATTTTTGTGATTGATGATGATTGATTTTTGTGATTGATGATGATTGATTTTTGAATTGATTAAACATGGGCATACAAAAATCTTGGCGGCTTGAGGTATATATTGAAAAGGTGGTTACGGCGACCCAAAGTTCGGAATGTAAGTCGAGATCGAGGGGGCTTTGGGGAGCTTTTTCAAATAAATAACAGCTTGAAAAGAATTTGACAATTCGATAATGTGGCGTTGCTTCTGGGAAGCCTATAGAAACCATTGGGTTGGGTTATGATTTTACTGACTATACCCATTTACACACAACTGTAGAGGTGTTTTCGCGCAGATTTTACCCAGATTCGGTTGCACAGATTCTACACAGATGTTTCTGCGTAAAATCTGTGCAACCGAATCTGGGTAAAATCTGTGCGAAATAAAAATCAACCTGAACGCAAGGTGTAACTGGGTATAATTGCCATAATTTTAGTCAGGAATTAAGCGCACCCCTGCTTCGTTTACCCCTGAAACATGGATGTCATACGCAACGCCAAGGTCTTTGTACACCGCATCCATAGCCTGGGCAACGCGCTTCGCATTGGCTTCCCCTTTGCACAAACTGAAAATGGAGGGCCCTGAACCCGAGATGCCGCAACCCAGGGCGCCGTTGGACAAAGCCGCTTGCTTCACTGCTTCAAAATGGGGGATTAACATGGAACGAAGGGGTTCTACAATATGGTCCTGCAGTGAATTGCCGATCAGGGCATAATCTTCGGTATAAAGCCCGCAGACAAATCCGCCGACATTGCCCCATTGCTGGATGGCCTTTTTCAGGGAAACTTGCTGCTTGATGATGGAACGGGAATCGGCGGTTTTCAGCTCTATTTGCGGATGGATCACAGTGGCGTACAAATCCGGCGGCGTGTGCATTTTGATCACATCCAGGGGCTCGTAACTGCGGATGAGCGTAAAACCACCCAGCAAAGCCGGCGCCACATTGTCGGCATGAGCAGCCCCTGAAGCCAGTTTTTCGCCCTGCATGGCAAAAGGAATTAATGCTTTTCGCGGCAAGGGTTTTTCAAGCATTTCATTGATGCCGGCAACCGCTCCGGCTGCGCTCGCCGCGCTGCTGCCGATGCCGCTGCCCGCTTTGATGTTCTTGAAAATAGTGATCTCTACCCCAAAATCAAGCCCCAGCGCCGATATCATGGCTTGTGCCGCCACACCCGCTACATTTCTTTCTGCTTCCAAGGGCAAATCGGCGCCAACAATTTCTTTGATGACAATGCCTTTATCCCTTGTTTTTGTCAGCCACATCTCATCGCCTACTGCTTCCAGGCAAAGCCCGAGCACGTCGAAGCCGCAGGAAAGGTTGGCAATAGTGGCGGGACAAAAAAGCTTGACCATGGGAATTTGATAATGTGATAATTTGATAATTTGATAATGGGCGCTGGCTTGGCGGCTAGGAAGCCTTGGTGTTCCTTTCCAATGTACTATTGGACACGCGCATAAGCCGCTGTGTTGTATAGTCAACGCAGAGTGGTTGTGACTGTAGGAGTGTAACAATCATTCTAAAATCAGGCATTTGTTTTTTACCCGCCGAAGCCCTTTTTCAGGGCGCAGGAGGTCACTCAAATCATTCAAAATCACTTTAATCACAGTATAATCTACACGTTCCCCATCCGAATTACATCTGCGAAAATTCCTGAAGCTGTCACGGCCGCGCCTGCACCCGCGCCTTTGATGAGCAGCGGCTGGCCAGCATAGCGGTCGGTATAGAAAAGCACGATGTTGTCCTTGCCTTCCAGGTTGTAAAACGGGTGATCCGGAGCAATTTCCTGCAAACCAACAGCGGCTTTTCCATCTTTGAAGGTCGCTACATATTTCAGTTTGCACTTGTTTTGGGCCGCCTTTTCAATCAATGCCTTGAAATGATGCTCCTGCTTTTCCAGGGATTCGAAAAATGCATTCACCGTTTTCGTTTTCAAACAAACCTCTGGTAAAAAAGACTGATTTTCGATGTCGCCCAATTCCATGACATAACCGCTTTCCCGGATGAGGATCAAAATCTTGCGCATTACGTCCACGCCGCTCAAATCAATTTTCGGATCCGGTTCTGTATAGCCTTCCACACCTGCCTGCCGCACGACGTCGGCAAAGCTGCTGTTGCCTTGATAGTTGTTGAAAATAAAGTTCAGGCTGCCCGAAAGTACGGCCTGGATTTCATGCACCTTATCGCCCGAAGCGACCAGGTTTTTCAAGGTGTCGATGATGGGCAGGCCGGCGCCGACATTGGTTTCAAACAAAAAGGGCGCGTTGTATTTCCGGGACAAGTTTTTGAGGTTTCGATAGCTGCCATATTCAGCGGCGCAGGCAATTTTATTGCAGGTAACCACCGCGATGTTGTGCTGTAAAAACCTGTCGTACAAACCTGCAACAATGTCGCTTGCTGTAATATCGACAAAAATGCTGTTGCGCAGGTTGAAGGTTTTTACTGTATCAATAAACGCAGCATGCTTCAACTCCGTGGCTACGGGCAGCTTTTCCTGCCAGGTACCCAAATCAATCCCTTCCTGTTCGAAGTACATTTTTTTAGAGTTCGCCATCCCGATGACGCGGATGTTGAGCTTGTACTGTTGGAGCAGGTAGGCTTGCTGTTGTTTCAACTGGTCGAGAAATTTCTTGCCCACGTTGCCCACACCCATCACGAAGAGGTTCAGTTGCTTGATATTGTCTTCAAAAAACTTTTCGTGCAGGGTGTTGAGCGCCTTATGCACGTCATTTTTGTCGATTACAATGGAGATGTTCCGCTCGGAAGCCCCTTGTGCAATGGCGCGGATGTTGACGTTGTTGTACCCTAGTGCGCTGAACATTTTACCGCTGATGCCCTGGTGGTTTTTCATCTGTTCACCGACAACGGCCACGATGCACAGGTCGTTCTCCAGCAGGCAAGGGTTCACTTTTTCCTGAGCGATTTCGAGCTCAAAAGCCTTGTCGATGGCTGGTTTCGCTTTCAGCGCATCCTGCTCCAGCACCCCGATGCAGATAGAATGTTCAGAGGAGGCCTGGGTGATAAAAATCACATTTACCTGGATATTGGACAATACTTCGAACAACCTTTTGGAGGAACCTGCCACGCCGATCATGCCCGAGCCCTCGAGGGTAATCAGGGCGATTTTAT
>CAYVPM010000465.1:0-4059 GCA_964453475.1 uncultured Saprospiraceae bacterium
TTGCGTAGTATTGACGTAGTCAAAAAATATTGTTGCCGTAGTGGTGCTGTGGTGCCAAACAAGAAGATATCCGATCGCTTTACCGACCTTTGAGGAAATTAAATCGAATTTCTAAAAATTTTATTTCGAAAAATAAAACAAGATCACACATGAAGCAACGATTACTTCCTTTTTTTCTACTGGCTTTTGCCGTAGTTACATCCCAGGCCCAAACCACCATTTTAGACTTTGAAGCACCAGCGACAAGCACCTTATTCCAGTACTTTGGCAGCCCGCTTGATGGTTCCCTGAATTCCGTGGAAAATAACCCGAACGCCAGCGGCATCAATACCAGCAGCAAGGTTGCCAAATTTACCAAGCCCGCTGTGGCAGAAGTCTGGGCAGGCGCCTTTTCAAACCCGAATCCCAGTATAGCAGTGGATTTGCTGGCAAATGGAAAAGTAAGCGTAAAAGTGCACATGGATCATATCGGATCCCTCAGCCTTAAGCTGGAGAACTCCACGAATGGCGGTTCTAATTGGTTGGGCACAGTGGCCAACACCAAAGTGAACGAATGGGAAGAATTGGTTTTCGACCCGAGCATCCCATCGCTTGAGGCGCCTTTTGCCACTGCTTCAGGCTATATTTACACGACAGTCGTCCTGTTTTTCGATTTTGGCACTGCCGGTACCGGTACGGCTGTAACATCTTATTTTGACGACATTGTTGCGCGCCCAAATTCCGCGGTTGTGATGCCGGTTTTGGATTTTGAAACAGCCGCAACAGGCACTGATTTTCAGTATTTTGGCAGCCCGCTTGATGGTACCTTGACAAAAATAGTCGGCAACCCAAATGCTGCTGGGATCAACACGAGCGCAAAGGTGCTCGAGTATATCAAGCCAGCTGTTGCCGAGGTATGGGCAGGGGCGTTTTCAAACCCCAATCCCAACACACCCGTTGATCTTACAAACGGCGGACAGGTTTGCGTCAAAGTACACATGGATCATATCGGCAATTTGGCATTGAAGCTGGAGGGTTCACTTTCCGGTAAACCCAATTGGATACAGAAAGTATCGAATACCAAAGTTGGCGAGTGGGAGGAACTTTGCTTTGAAACCAACTTGCCTTCGTTGGAGCCTCCCTTTGAGACGGCAACGGGCGTTTATGAGAGAATCGTAGTTTTCTTTGATTTTGGCACTGCCGGCACGGGTACTGCGGATACTTCCTACTTTGACGACGTTGTAGTGAAAAGCAGCAGCGCGCCGCAAATACGCACTGTTACCTTCAAGGTTGACATGAACAACTACACCGACAATTTCGACAAGGTGTACCTCAGCGGAAGTTTCAACAACTGGTCGGGCGATGGCAACCCATTGGTAGATCCCGAATTTGACGGAATCTGGGAGGGCAGTATCGCCGTTCCCAATGGCGCCTATGAATACAAAGTCACCCTCGACAACTGGAACAAACAGGAAATGTTTGTCGGTACCGAAGAATGTACAAAAGTTGTGGGCCCGTTTGTCAACCGCTTGCTGCTCGTAAGCTCCAACACCGACCTGCCTAAGTTTTGTTACAACAGTTGCTATGCCTGTGGTGAAGAGGCAACCATCACTTTCAAACTTGGTATGAACGGCGTCGCGCCCAACCCGGACGGCGTTTGGCTCGCCGGCGGCGGCAATTTTGACGTGCCAGGCGGCAGGTACAAGATGCAGGACAACAACTCCGACGGTATTTATGAACTGGTGGTTCCTAGAAAAAAAGGTTTCCAGTCGTTCTACACTTTTGCGAATGGCCCCTGCCCCGATTACAGCTGCAAAGAGAACCTGAGTGGATTGCCCTGTGGTGACCCTGCAAACTTCAACGACCGGTTCCTTCCTGCTGTCCAGGGCAACACGACCGTTGCCACCTGCTTCGGCGCTTGCTTCACCAACGCAGAATGTGTCTCGAATACCACTTCATTGGTCCAGGATGCACAGGTATTCCATATTCTGGGCAATCAGTCTACAAACGATGGCGCCCTGCTGGCGTTTGGCGATGAGATGCAGCATGACAAGGCGGTTTCGCTCACAAACAACTTCGGACAAGTCGTAAATTCCTGGATTGTTGGCCGCGAACAGCGTACTTTTACACTGGAGACCAGTGTATTGCCATCAGGCCTTTATTTTGTGACTGTACGTACTGGCGACCGCTTTTTTACCCGGAAATTGGTGAAATAAGCAGGTATTGTAATTGTATATACAATTTTCAACATAAACAATTTGCCACAGGCAGGCGCCTGTAGAACAAGGTGAGTCGTCTCCGATTTTTCACAGGAAGAAATGCCCTGAAAATCAGGGACGACTCATATTGTTTTACTTGACTATTGTTCGTGGCCAGTTTTAAAACAAGACCCATGCGGATTACCCTTTCCGTCCTCTTTCTGTCCCTTTGTTCGAGCGTATTTGCCCAAATAAAGATCACTGGAAATGTGACCCTGGCGAGTACTGCCGAACCTGCCATTGGCGCTTCCGTCCAGATAAAAGGCAGCAGCAGCGGCGCTATCACCGACATTGATGGCAATTACATGCTCATGGCGCCAAATGCAGATGCTGAGCTAGTTTTTTCCTACACCGGGTACACCCCGCAGACTGTTCTGGTAGGTGCGCAGACAAGCATAAACGTAGCGCTGCGCGAAAGCGCCTCCCAACTCAGTGAAGTGGTAGTGACTGGCTACGGCAGCCAAAAACGCTCCAGCATCAGCGGCAGCGTTTCAACAGTGAGCGCTGCTGAGATTGCCGAGCGGCCTATCTTGCGGGTAGAACAGGCACTTCAAGGCCGAACCGCCGGCGTTCAGGTTGCCCAGGCTTCCGGCTCTCCCGGCAGTCCGCTCACGGTGCGGGTTCGCGGTGTAGGCACGATCAACAACAGCGATCCCCTGTACATTGTGGATGGCATCCCGGTGGATGGCCTGGATTTTCTCAACCCCAACGATATTGAGACCATTAACGTATTGAAGGATGCGGCTTCTTCGGCTATTTATGGCTCCCGCGGCGCCAATGGTGTCGTGCTGATCACGACCAAAGGCGGCAAACGCAACCAGTCGGGCAGCGTCAGCTACGATGCCTACTATGGTGTACAGCGACCGGCCCGCCTGCTCGATTTGCTGGACGCACGGGAATACGCCACCTTGCAGAACGAAGCCTATTTGGCTGCCGGAAAAACACCGCTCCCGGAGTTTGCCAACCCGGAAGTGTTGGGTCGCGGCACGGATTGGCAGGAGGCCATTTTTCAAAATGCCCCGATTGCCAGCCATCAACTGACCTTTGCCGGTGGCGCAGAGCGTTCAGCCTACACCCTGTCAGGCAATTATTTTACCCAAGACGGTATTGTAGGGGGCGATAAAGCCAATTTTCAGCGCGCAACGGTTCGCCTGAATGGTGTTCACGATCTGAAGACCTGGTTGACAATTGGCAACAACCTGGGCTTTACCTGGCTCGAGCGCCAAGGCCTTTCTGAAAACAACCAGTACAATTCCCCCGTCATCCGGGCGCTGAACATGGACCCGATCACGCCCGTGCGCAAAGCTGATGGTACTTTTGCTTATTCAAATTATTCCAGCACCGACATCGCCAATCCGGTCAATGGCATTGCCCAAACAAACAACACCTGGCGCAGCAACCGGTTCGTGGGCAGCGTGTTCGCCAATTTGAAACTGGCAAAGGGGCTGTCGTTCCGCAGTGCCTATAGCCTGGATGCCACTTTCGCGGTGCAACGCAGTTTCAATCCAAGGTTCGACCTGAGCAATATCCCCAGCATCAGCGAAGCGCCCGCAGCCGAAAAAAATCTGGTAAACAGCGTAGGCGTGGGCAATAACACCTGGCGGAACTGGCAATTGGAAAACGTGCTGACCTGGGACAAGACCATCCGCGAGAAACATGCCCTGACTTTGATCGCCGGTACCACCGCACTTGCCAACCGCTTCGATGCAAGCGGCGGCGGCAACACCAACCTGCCTTCCAACGACCCGAAAGACGCATATATCTCCAACACCATCGACCCGATTGCGTCGCAAAACGCTTACCAGTTCGCCTCTGAATCCTC
>CAYVPM010000466.1:0-4058 GCA_964453475.1 uncultured Saprospiraceae bacterium
GCTTTGTTGCGCTGCCCTAAAACGGGGTATCCTTCTTATGCACAACCCCCACCGCTCCCAGGGCGCATGATCTGTGTGCGCCACGGCGTATTCCTTTGTTAAACTTGTCGGATTGTTCCCATTGACAAGGCTTCCCGCTATGGCAGGAAAAGCCCAGCTCTATTCAATTCATCTCGACAAGTTTATTCTAATGAAACATATTTATAGTCTGATACTGGGACTGTTTTTTACGGTATCCCTGCTCCAAGCCCAGGAACCTGGCGCCATGCTTACAGGTATGGTCACCAATGAAAAAGAAGAAGTGCTCATCGGCGCATCCGTGTATTGGAAAGACACCAAAAAGGGTGCTGTGACCAACGAAAACGGGCGATTCAGCCTTCCCTTACGCGCCAAAGAAGCTACACTAGTGGTCGATTATGTCGGCTACACCTCTGCCGAAGTGCAAGTGTTGCCGGGGGAAAACAACCTCTGGATAGTGGTAGAGGACAACGCCCAGTTGAAAGAAGTTACCGTTTCAGCCAAGGGATTTGACAACCACATTTCGACAATCGAAACCCGAAACGTGGAGCGCATTACGAGCAAGGAACTGCGCAAAGCACCCTGTTGCAACCTCTCGGAAAGTTTCCAGACCAACGGCGCCATCGATGTGGCCTATCCCAACGCGCTCACGGGTGTGAAGGAAATACAACTCCTGGGCCTGCGCGGTATTTACAGCCAGTTTTTGGTGGAAACCCGCCCGGCCATGACGGGCATCGCCACACCTTTTGCCTTCGAATACATCCCGGGCACCTGGCTGAGCGGCATTATTTTGGCCAAAGGCGCCAGCACCGTAAAAACGGGCAACAACGGCATTACCGGCCAGATCAATGCCGATCTGGTGAAGCCTCAATCAGACAACCCCGTGTTTGTCAACGTTTTTACCTCCACCGAGGGGCGTGCTGAAATGAACCTACACCTGAACAAAAAAGGAGCAACCACCTCCAATGGATTTTACCTGCACGGCAGCCTGGTGGACAACAAGTGGGATATGAATCGGGACAATTTCAAAGATTCGCCCAACCGTCAGCAATTGAATGCGATGTACCGCCTCATACACGACAGCTCGAAAGGCTGCGCCCAGTTCAACATCCAGGCGCTCAGCGACCGCCGTCAAAGCGGGCAAATCCGGGAAAATGCTGCCGGTAGACTGTTTGAAATAGATCAGCAGAACGACCGCCTGGAAGCCTGGGGCAAATATGGCAAGGAAGCTTTATTCGGCAAACGCTTTTTGGAATTGGGCAATATCGGGAGCGTTTCCTGGCACCGCACCCAGAGCGTTTTTGGTAAAAACCTGTACACGGCTGAGCAAAAGTCGCTGTACTGGCAAACGCTCTTGCAAAACATCATCGGCACTACCGACCACAAGATCGTGGTGGCGCCTTCCGTGCAATACGACGATATCCGTGAAAAAGTGAACGAGGGCGATTTGAGCCGGCGTGAAACCGCGGTCGGCATCATGAGCGAATACACCTACAGCCGCCCGAACCTGAAAATGGACATGCCCGATTTTGTGCTGGTGCTGGGCGGCAGGGTCGATTGGAACAGCCGCTTTGGCTGGCAGCTGACACCGCGCATGAGCGCCAAATACAATTTTTCCCAGAACAGCGTCGTACGCGTGTCGGCGGGCCGTGGATTTCGCAGCCCAAACCTGATGGCGGAAAATATCAGCTTGCTGGCGAGCAACCGCATTTTTACGTTTGACCCGAACATCGGGGTGGAGGAAGCCTGGAATTACGGAGTGAATTACACCCAAAATTTCAAGATTGCAAAGCGGGATGCCAGTTTCAACCTCGACTTGTACCGCACCGATTTTGTGAAACAGGTGTTGGTGGATGTGGAGCAAGCGCCCTTGATAAACGGGCAGGACTCCACGTTTTTTGTGGCTTTTTACAACAACCCAGGGCAGTCGTTCAGTACCAGTTTGTTGTTGAATTTTCAATACAACATTCTGCCGGGGCTTGATATTAAATTTGCCTATAAATGGAATGACGTGCGTGCGGAATTTGCCGACGGAAAATTGAAGGCCCAGCCCCTGGTAGCCCGGCAACGCGGCCTGGTTTCCATTGATTATGTTACGCCTTCCAGGAAATGGTTGTTCAACACCTATGTGCAAATAGTTGGCAGCCAACGCCTGCCTGATAACTCCTATATTCCGCACCAATACACCCACGATTTTCCGGCAAACACCCCCACATTCGGCGTTTGGAATGGTCAAGTGACGCGAAAATTGAATAAGAAATGGGAATTGTATGCCGGTTGCGAAAACATTACGGGATATCAGCAGCACCATGCCATTATTGCCGCCAACGAACCCGACAGCCCATTTTTCAACGGCTCCCAGGTGTGGGCGCCCATGATGCGGCAGTTGGGTTATCTGGGTGTGCGCTTTGCACCGGGAGGCTTGCAGGAATGATCAAGGCCACACTACTGGACATTTTTCACATTGTGTGTAAAAGTACCGCCAAACTTCTGTTTGGCATGAGTGGCCAAACAGAAGTTTGGCAGTACATTTTACTGTTACTCCGAAAAATGTCCAGTAGTGTGGATCAAGGCTTCAGCTTTTCGGGGCTGATTTTGGAGATGAGCGCCCGGGCCATTATTGTATTGGGGTTGAAAACAGCCATGCCCTTGAAATCGAGCGATTTTTCAATCATGCCGATTTCGGTGCAGCCAAGCAAAATGGACTGGGCGCCCATCAATTCCAATTCCTGGATGGCAATATTCAATTGTTCAATCACCTGTTCTTCCACCACCTCGCCCGATACTTTTATCCTGAAAATCGCTTTGTGGATCAAATCCTCATGGCGTTCGAATGGCAGCAGGAGGGGCTTTAACCCGGCAGCTTGAAGGGCATTTTGAAACAAGCCGACTTTGTATGCCCCGGTGGTTGACAGCACACCGACATGATTGCCCCGGCCTTGACGGGTGATGATATCCTGAATGGTAATGTTGATCAGGTTGATGATTTCTGCCCTGGAGCCCTGCGCTTCGAGCAGTTCCAGCAAGCGTTCAAAGATTGGGGGTGAATGGGCGGTGTTGCAGGCAATGGCGATCAGGTCGGCGCCGGCATTTTCGAGCATCCGGATCACTTTGGCGATGCCGATGGCCGGGTTTTCGCCAGTGCCGTGCAGCAGAAAAGGCATGCGGTCAACTATTTCCCCGGGCAGCGAAGCCAGCATGACAGGCAGGTGGTCCTGATCGGCATTCGCAACGGTATTTGCTACAATCTGCTTGTACATGTCTGCCCCTGCCAGGGGCCCAATTCCGCCAACTATCCCGATCATGAATCCTTACTTGTTTGATCTGGTGAATCAATCGGTATTTTCTCGTGAATCACTTCCACCACATCTTTTTTGGTCAATATTTTCCAGGTTTGGAACGCCGCTGTCAGGGCAAAGACGCAACCGATGAAAAAGTTAATCATATCCTGGCTGGCATTCATTTTGGTCACCGCGTATTTGCCGCCAAAAATAAAAATACAGTGCGCCAAAAAAGTGCCGATGCCAATGCCTGTCAGGTAGCCGTTGTAATAGCCTTTTTCGGCTTTCATGATGCCTTTCGTGTACAAAACCGCACTCCATCCCAGCCAAAAAGGAATAGCAGCCGGGCTTATGGAGCGCATGGAAAAGCCCAGCAGGAAGCGGTGCATGGTTTGCGAGAGCAATGGGTTTTGTGCGTTGTGGTGCCCCAAGGCGGCCTTGAAACTACCGATGGCCAGCAAGGAAATAATCAGCACCGTAGCCCATTCCAGGTATTTGAAAATGTGCTCGTTGCGGCGAATCCATTTCATGGCGACAAGCAGCAAACGCACGTACAGCACCTCACCCACAATGGTGCCCACTGAAAAATTGATGGCAGGCCTGATGCCTTCAGTGATGCTGATCTGCATCGCCGACAGGCTAATAGTGCCGATGACCATTGAGCCAAGAAAACTAATGAACAAGCCCCAATAAAAGGCCCTGAATATATTTTTCATCCGTCAATTTTCATATTGCCGCCTCTCTCATCTCTCATCTCTC
>CAYVPM010000467.1:0-4053 GCA_964453475.1 uncultured Saprospiraceae bacterium
ATTTTCTTTTACCAATATGGGAATGGCCTTTTTGGCAGATCCATAACCGATGAACGACTCGCATTGGTAGCCCAACTCCCGCAAGCGCTCGGCGTATTTCTCCAGGTTCTCCACATCGCTGGCCGTTTCCAGGTCCCTGATGTCGCTGCCCAATACCCAGGCGCCCGCCGTCTCCACGGCGTGAAACAGGTAGTAATCAGCCTTGTCGCCGCCGATGTGCAAGGCGTGTTCTATTGTCTTTTGATCAGCTTCCGAAAAGTCCAGGGCGATGGCAATCTTTTGGTATTCAGGCTTCTTGATGAGCTCAAATCCCTGAAAAGCAGCATGTGGCACCCTGGTTTTGGCATCTGGAGCCCGTGAAATCAGCGGTTTGAATGTTATGTACAACAACATACCCGCTGCGAATATCAGCCCAGGTATCACAAAAATCTGGATAGCCCAGGCATCGGGCATGGCCAGCCAACCCTGCACCTCGTCCACCACCAGCCGCACATTCAGTACGACGATGATGGATGCGCTGACCCATCCAGCGAGCTTGGCCCAAAAGCCGATGGCGAAGTCGCCCATCCGCTTGCGGTCGCTCACATAGTGTAACAGCGGTATCACGGCAAAGCCCAACTGCATGCTGAGGATGACCTGGCTCAGCACCAGCATGTCGCCCGTGGCGTTTTCACCCATGATGGTCACCACCAGTATGGCGGGCACCACCGCTAAAAGGCGGGTAAGCAGCCGCCGCAACCAGGGTGCAATGCGCAAATGCAGGTAGCCCTCCATGACAATCTGCCCGGCCAGCGTGCCGGTAATGGTGCTGCTCTGTCCGGCCGCGATCAAGGCCACGGCAAATAGTACAGTTTCATAACTGGCCCCCAGCAATGGCTCCAGCAAACGGTGGGCGTCCTGGATTTCCGAAACGCCATCGTAGCCGCTGTTGTGGAATACCGCCGCTGCCAGTATCAGGATGGCGGCATTGACGAACAAAGCCAGGTTGAGCGCAATGGCCGAATCAAAAATATTGTATCTGATGGCCCGCTTGATGCCCTCATTGGTGCGGGTGATCTTGCGCGATTGCACCAATGCAGAGTGTAGGTACAGGTTGTGGGGCATCACGGTGGCGCCAATGATGCCGATGGCGATGAACAGGGCCTCGTTGTTGGGCATGGACGGTACGAAGCCACCCGCTACTGCTGCCATATCGGGCTTGGCCAGAAACATCTGTACCGCGAACGCACCGCCGATGATTAAAACCAAGCCCAGGATAAAGGCCTCCAGTTTACGGATACCAAATTGCATCAAAAACAGCAGCAGGAAGGTATCCAGCACGCTGATGCCCATGCCCCAGGTGAGCGGGATGTCGAACAGCAGCTGCAAGCCTATGGCCATGCCCACCACTTCGGCCAGATCGCAGGCGGCGATGGCCACTTCTGCCAAAATATAGTTGAAAATGTTGACTGCCGGGTGGTACAGCTCCCGCGAAGCCTGCGCCAGGTCGCGCTGCGCCACCACGCCCAGGCGGGCGCACATGCTTTGCAGCAACAGGGCGATCAGGTTCGACATCAGCAGTACCCAAAGCAGGTCGTACCCGAAACGGCTGCCGCCAGCCAGGTCGGTGGCCCAGTTGCCGGGGTCCATATAGCCCACGCTGACCAGATACGCTGGCCCTAAAAACGCGAACATCCGCTTCCAAAAACCACCGCCCACCTCTGTGTTGACACTGCTGTGCACTTCGGAAAGTGAGCGGTGATCATTTTTGTCTGATTTGATTTTCATATTTTCACAAATAAGTTTTCACAAACTTTTTCACTCAAAACCGCTTCCGCAGTGTCAATTTTTACCCGCACAGAATTGTCGAACGCAAATCGCTCCAGCAACTGAATTTCTGAACCGAGCTGCAGGTGCAATTGATCGAGATACTGCAAAAAAACAGTAGAATCATCGGCAACATTGCTCAGTTTGCCGCGGCTGCCAGGCGCCATCTCTGCCAAAGAAATCTGGTCGAGATGTTCCCAACGCCCTTCGGCATCGGGGATAGGGTCGCCGTGTGGATCGAAGCGGGGGTAGCCCAGGAACTGGTCGAGCCGGGTCGTGAGGGCATCGCCCTGGATATGTTCCAATTGTTCCGCCAGGTCGTGTACCTGATCCCAGGCAAAGCCCAGTTTCTTCACCAAAAAAGTTTCCCAAAGCCGGTGCTTGCGGATCAATATGGTGGCCAACAGTTGCCCCCGCTCGGTTAACTGTACACCCCGGTATTTTTCATAACTGATCAATTGCTTCTCCGCCAGCCGCTTCAGCATATCCGTCACGGAAGCTGCCGCGGTGTTCATGGCGCCTGCGATGGCATTGGTCTGCACAGCCTTGCCTTCCCGCTCCGCGATTTTGAAAATGGCTTTGAGGTAATTTTCTTCGGCGAGTGTTGTCATGAAAAAGAGGGTTTCTGGTTTCAAAGGGTTTCTGGTTTCTGGTTGGCGTTGGGTTTGGCATCTGTCAGAAGGCAGCTATTGTATTGGTGATAATAAAAAACAATCCCGAGAGCAGCGCCAACCTGAAACCCTTTGAAACCTGAAACCAATTTTTTCGGCAAATATACATTTTATTTTTAGGCTAGACTAAAAAAAATAATCAAACAAAAAAATACCTTTGCCGCATCCCGTCAGATAGGTTTTGGCTTCATTTCCAACAACTGCCCAAGCGATACCACCATTATCACATTATCGAATTGTCAAATTATCAAATTAAAAATTATCACATTATAAAATGGAAGAGCTAAAAGCCCAAATCATCCTGCGCATGGAAGAGAACACCCCGCGCGTTGAGCGCTGCCTGGCGGAGCTGAGTGAGGCAGAAATCTGGCATCGTCCCAACGCTGCTTCCAACAGCGTAGGCAATTTGATACTGCACCTCTGCGGCAATATCCGGCAATACGCCATTGCATCGTTGGGCAACAAGCAAGATGCGCGGGTGCGCGATGCGGAGTTCGCTGCCCGGGAAGGGTTTACAAAAGCTGAGCTGTTGGAAAAATTGCAGAATACTGTTGCGGAAGCCCTGGAGACGCTGCGCAAAGCCCCGGATGCCGAAATGATGCGCGTTCGGGCTGTGCAAGGTTTTGAGATGAGCGGCGTCGGCATCGCCGTGCACGTGTGCGAGCATTATTCCTACCACACCGGCCAGATCGCCTTTTGGGTCAAGTTGTTGAAAGACAAAGATTTGGGATTTTATGCGGGGATTGACCTGAACATCATTTCCGAATAAAATAAACAGCCAGCACCAGGCAAACTTCATAAATACGTTGTAGAAAAGCAGCAGCAGGATGGTTTAGATACCTTTCATGGGCAAAGCGCATTGAAATTTAGTTACAAGCCGCAAATATACCGACAGTGGATACGTTCAATGTCTGCTACTTTTGCCCTTCATTTTTAAAATATACCACCAATGCGCTTGCTTCCAATTTGCTTGTTTGCCCTTTCGATCCTTCATTTTTCCTGCAAAAACAGTACTTCCAGCCCCATCCAAAAAGCAGCCGAGATGTCGGACCTGCCCAAGGATTTCCTGAATTTCTACCAACAATTCCACAGCGATAGCCTGTACCAGATCACGCACATCGAATGGCCGCTGAAAGGAGAAAAAGCGGTGCCGGGAGCGGATGGGCTCGACAAAAAAGTGCTCACGACCTGGGAGCCTGAAGCCTGGATCATGCAGCACCAGCCTGATCTGGCAAAACTCGACCTAAAACGCTCGGTTGAGACCATCAGCGACGTGCTGATTATCGAATGCTTGTCCTATCCTATGGTGAATTATGGGATGGAGCGCCAATTCTACAAGGATGAAGACAACGAATGGCGTTTGATCTATTATTCGGAAATGCAGGATTTGCGTTGAAGCAGGAGAAATCCCCTTTTACTCCTAACTTAAATTGGCTTAGTTCCAAAAAAAATGAGGCTGTCTCAAAAGTCAGGGCAGTGCCGGATGGCAAGCAATTGATTCGAACAATATATTGAGCAGAGTGCAACATGAGTCATCCGAATTTTTTGCAGCCCCAGAGGGGCTAAATCTTGGTAG
>CAYVPM010000468.1:0-4048 GCA_964453475.1 uncultured Saprospiraceae bacterium
ACCATTGTGCGCAATACGGACGCTACCGTCGAGCTGCGTGCCGATTTTTTGGCAAAATGGCCTCTGGGCTTTATGGAAAGTCCAGTGATCGGGCCAGTAAAAGCCTGGGAATCATTGCATTGGCGGCACGATGATTTTGACGATAGCTCCGATTTGGCAAGCTTGTCGGTATTGGCAGTGCAAGATGGCCAGGAGGATTCCCTGCTCCTGAGCCTGCACAGCAAATTTGATACAAGCCTTTCCGTTATCCCGGCAGCACAATTCCCCCGGTTGAAATTGCGATACCAGGTGAGCGATACGCTGACCCGTTCTGCTACAAGTCTCCGGTATGCCCGGATACTGTACGAAGCGCTTCCGGAAGCTGCTCTGCACCCGCTTGCCCGGTTCAATTTTTACAATGACACCTTGCAGCAAGGCGATTTTATGCGCTGCGGACTTGCTTTTGCCAATATTTCAGAAACCCCGTTCGACAGCGTGTTGGTTCGGTTTAAGGTTGAAAACCAGCAAAATACGGGATTTGAAGTGCAAAAAAGGTTGCGGCCTTTATTGCCGGGCGATACCCTAATTGCCGAATTGAGCGCAAGCACCCGTACACTAAGCGGGCCCCAGCGATTGCTCATTGAAGCCAATCCTTTGGCTGATCAGCCGGAACTGTACCACTTCAACAATGTGTACCTCCAGGATTTTTATGTGCAAAAGGACCTGCGCAACCCGCTGCTCGACGTGACCTTTGACGGCCAACACATCTTGAATGGCGACATCATCTCACCCAAGCCTATCGTGCAAATCTCCCTGAAAGACGAAAACCCTTTCCTTGCCATGCGCGATTCCAACACCATCAGCCTCAAACTGATTAAGCCCGATGGTTCAAGTCAAACCATTCCGTCCAATGATCCCAATATCAGTTTTTTCCCGGCCGACCCCAGCAATCTGCCCAAGAAAAACCTGGCGCGCATCGAGTGGCGACCAGTTTTTTCGGAAGATGGGGAGTATCGTTTGTTGGTAAATGGGATTGATGCTTCCGGAAATGAAAGTGCGGCCCTGGACTGGTCGGTGACATTCAATATCATCACAAAGTCTTCATTGTCAAGTCTTTTGAACTATCCAAACCCTTTTTCCACTTCTACCTGTTTCGTCTATACACTCACAGGCACAGAATCGCCTACCCATTTCAGGATTCAGATTATGACCGTGGCTGGCAGGGTCGTCCGGGATATTACAGAACGCGAGTTTGGGCCACTGCTGCCTGGCGTCCACCAAAGCGATTTTTGCTGGGATGGGAAAGATGCATTCGGCGACCAATTGGCCAATGGGGTCTATTTGTACCGCATTGTGGCCAAAAAAGCCGACGGAACGGATTTTGAGCATTTTGAAAATCAGTCGGCGGACGGTTTTTTCAAGCACGGTTTTGGGAAGATGGTGTTGATGCGGTAAGGCGCTTTGCACGCCAATGGTATTGAAATGTCAGACCGTCCCGAGGGGCGTTTAGGCAAAGCATCGTCGTTTGACGGCTGCCAGTAGCTCATCGGCAGACGCGGTGGCCCCCAAACCCAGGAAGTTGCCGGCGGTATTGAATACCTGAGAGGGCCCAAGCTTGCGTTCACGCATAGCTTTCAGAGAACTTGCCCCCGCCGATTTGGAAAGTTTCTCCCCTTGGCCGTCCAACAGCAGCGGATGGTGCAGGAAATGGATATTCAGAAACTGCCTGGCGCCGAGACATTCAGCCAAAAAGCGCTGTGCTTGGGTGGAACCCTCCAGGTCTGCTCCACGAACGACGTCGGTTATGCCAAAATGCAGGTCATCCACCAAACTGGCAATTTGATAGGCCGGGACACCGTCGCGGCGGCGCAGCACAAAATCACTCAAGCCGGAGTCTTGTGGGCATCGGATGCGCCAAGCCACATCTGTATCGTCAAGGGACAGGTTTTGGTCTCGAAATTCCGGGGGGTATTTGCCTAGGAAGGCTGCCAGTTCACGGCGTGACTTCTGGCATGGAAAGAGCAGGTTTTGCGCCCTTAGTTGATCCAAAGCTTCAAAATAAAGGGATAAGCGCAGGTTTTGCGACCAATTTGCCTCAAAATCGAGCACCGGGTCGGCGCCTGTAACCAAGCCCGGCCCTTCATCCCAGTCAAGGCCAAGCCAGTGCAGGCTTTCAAAAATATCGCTCATGTATTCCGGGCGCTTGCGTTCTGCATCCAGGTCGTCGATTCGCAACAAAATGGAACCGTTGTGCAGGCGCGCTACAAGCCAGTTGAGGGTAAAATTCAAGGCGTTGCCGATGTGTAGAAAACCGGAGGGTGTTGGCGCAAACCGCAATCGGCACCCTTCTTGCGCTTTTCGCGCAAATTCAAAAAAATCGGCAGCAAACACCCTATTTCTGTTCGGGTTCTTCTGCCCCTTCTTCCTTCGCCCTGAACTCTTTGATGATATCTTCTGCCGAACGGCCGAGCAGTGCCAGGGAGGAGCTTGCATCGTCGGCAAAATCGGGGTCGTTCGGGTATTTTTGGAGGAAAGATTCGTAGGTGGCCTTGGCTTTTTCGAGATCATTTAAATCTGTCTCGTACACAAAGCCCATCATAAACAACGCCGTGGGCGCTTTTGGGTGCTTGGGCAGCCCATCAGCCACTTTTTTGTACAATTCAAGCGATTTATTGGGGTCACCAATGTTTTTAGCCAGGCCGGCCGCTTTCAGCAGCACGTCAACGTATTGGTCGGTATTCGTTTTTTCGAGCATTGCCGCCAAGGTTTCTGAAGTCTTGACAAACTCAGCAGCCTTGGCTTTGTCCGTTACGTTGGCGCCGCCCATTGCTTTGTCGAGTTCGCTCAGCTTTTGGTTCAGTTTTTCAGGAGAATCGCCGTTGCAAGCCGTAAATATTTGGAACAATACTGCGAGGACTATTAATTTTCTCATGGTGTTTATAAGTTAATAATGGTTAGCCTTCAGGGCTAAAGTGTGGATTTTCAATCAAGCCAAACTGGTTGCCATAAGGGTCCAATACTGTTGCCACCTTGATCCCTTCGCCCACGTCCTGAATGTCGTTTTCTACCTTCCCCCCAATGGAGACCAGGTGTTTCAAGGCTTCTTCGATGTCCTCTACGCCCCAATATGCCTGGGTGCCACCGCTGCCCTTTGGCGCATTTGGGTCGAGTCCCAGTTCAAAGCCGCCTACATTGAACCCCACATAAAACGCCTGGTCAAAATAAGGTTCCATGCCCAGTGCTTTGACATACCATGCCTTTGTTTCCTGCAATTCCGCCGCCGGAAAAATCACCGTTCTTAGCCCTAAAAAATGTTTTTTCATCGAATGCTACATTTATGCGTATTCAAAAGTACCAAAATCGCTTTTCACCAACACCTTTTCACCTTGTCCCCGCTTTACCCGGCCCAATATGCGCGCCTCAATCCCATATTTTTCCGCTACTGCCATAACAGTGTCGGCATGTCGGGCCGGCAGGTATATTTCCATCCGATGTCCCATATTGAATACCTGGTACATTTCCCGCCATGAAGTCTGGCTACTTTTTTGGATCAGGCTGAATAACGGCGGTATCGGGAAAAGGTTGTCTTTGAGGATCAGGGCATCTTTGAAAAACTTCAGCACCTTGGTTTGGCCGCCGCCGGTGACGTGAATGAGTGCGTGCATTTTTTTGCGGTGATCGCGCAATAATTCCTGGAGCACCGGCAAGTACGTCCGGGTTGGCGACAGCAAGAGTTTTCCGACTGTAATTTCTTGTTTGTCAGATAATTGTATGGAGTTCGTCAGCAATTGATCGCCCGAATAAACCACTTCGTCTGACAAGCCAGGGTCGAAACTTTCCGGGTATTTTTCGGCATATATTTTAGACAAAACGTCGTGGCGTGCTGCGGTGAGCCCATTGCTGCCCATGCCCCCATTGTAGGACGATTCATAGCTTGTCTGGCCAAAGGAAGCCAGACCCACAATCACATCGCCGGGCCTGATATCCGGCACGATGACCTCACTGCGCTTCATGCGCGCAGGCGCGCGTCATTTCCGCAACCGGCACGCAACTGGCGATGATCGTTCCT
>CAYVPM010000469.1:0-4042 GCA_964453475.1 uncultured Saprospiraceae bacterium
GCGAAAATCGCCCCGGCGCGCTGCCGAGGTGCCGGCATCGTCTTTTCGGGTAAAGCAATCGGCCCGCAATGCTTTTTGCTGTTGCGGGGCTTTTTCGGTCTGGTAATAAGGCTGTGATTTGTTTTGGGCCAACAAAGAGGTGGCCGCAAACAAACAGGCGAGCAATAAGCGTTGACGCATCTGAACTGTTTTCATGGCCACAAAGATACCAACCTTGAACTGCCGAAACAATTGCTGAAAAAAGGCCTGTTCTAAAACATGCGCTTACTTTTACCCAATGAAACAATGGATGCCTTTCATGCTGCTGCTGCTTGCAGCCTGCGGGAAAGAAAAAGTCTCCCTCCCAGCTTTCCGGGAAATCGCCATGCCCCTGCGCGAAGACCTGAGCGCCGTTTGGTTCCATGACACACTGAATGGCAGCATCAGCGGGGGCAAAGCCTGGGTTTCGGGCTTCTTGCTCTCCAGCGCCGATGGCGGCGAAAACTGGTCCATCGACACCACCCTGAAGCGAAAAATGGAACACGTCACGTTTTCGCCCAATGGCCAGGGTTATGCCTGCGGGCAAGATGCCGCGTTTTTCCGGGAACCGGGCGCTGCCCATTGGCAGCTCATGCGGTTAGACTACCAGTGGTTGCACTGCGCGCATTTTCCAGGCGCCGAATACGGGGCCATGGTGAGCGGCGAAGGCTTTCACGGGGGCCAATTGCGGGTTTTTGGGCCGGAAGCATTTTGGCGCCTGGGCAGTTTCCACGAAGTGATGGGCGAACTGGCTGCAGTCTGGTATGCGGATTCCCTGACATTGTTGGCGGTTGGCGCGGGCTGGGTGCTGCGCTCTGCCGATGCGGGCCAACATTGGGAGCGCCTGCAGCTGACGGGCGATTTTTTTACTTCGGTCCATTTTCCGGATGCGCAAACAGGTTATATCTGCGGCAGCAGCGGCAGCATTTACAAAACTGTGGATGGCGGCAAAAACTGGAAAAGTATCCGCAAAGGCGGCGTTGCGGGCAAGCGAAACAAAGGCTTCCGGGCGCTGTGGTTTGTCACACCCGAGCGCGGCTGGCTGGTCGGCGACAAAGGCATTTTCTGGCGCACCGAAGACGGCGGTACTTCGTGGCAGCAGGTGGCGGAGGCGCCCGGTGATGTAGATTTCACGGATGTGTTTGTGCTGGGCGGTAAAGGCTGGGCGACGGGTAGAGGAGGACGGCTGTTTTTGTTTGGGGGCTGAGGTTGGGAAGGTTTCGCACGACGGTTGAAAAGGTTTCTCACGACGGTTGAAAAGGGTTCTCACAAACGTTAAAAAAGTTTCTCACAACGACACGACGACACGATGGCACGACGGTATAATATTGGTGCTGAAGTTGGAAGCGTTTCTCACAACGATTGAAAAAAGTTTCTCACAACGACACGACGACACGACGGCACGATGGCACAACGACACGATGGCACGACGGTATAATATTGGTGCTGAAGTTGAAAGGGTTTCTCACGACGATTGAAAAAAGTTTCTCACAAACGTTAAAAAAGTTTCTCACAACGACACGACGGTATAATTTGGTGCTGAGGTGGAAAAAGCTTCTCACAACGACACAACGGCACCACGTCAGAGATGCTTAGGCCTAAGGCTGTAATAAGGCCAATAAAATAACGCCCGTCGTGTCGTCGTGTCGTTGTGAGAAACTATTTTCACGTCGTGTCGTTGTGTCGTCGTGTCGTTGTGAGAAACTTTTTTCACGTCGTGTCGTTGTGTCGTCGTGTCGTTGTGAGAAACTTTTTTCACGTCGTGTCGTTGTGTCGTCGTGTCGTTGTGAGAAACTTTTTTCAACCATCGTGAGAAACTTTTTCAACGATGCTGCCCCAATATAATTTTCCCAAAAACACCCCAAAACCCGACGTTCGTCGATAAACTTGCATAAACGATGGAAACGATTTACAACAAAAACGTTTCCATCGTTACCTTTGCCCCATGTTTTCTGAGCAGCAGGATAAATGGCTGAAACGGGTTCAGGACCTGTTTCTACGCCTTGGAATAAAAAGCATCACGATGGACGACGTGGCGCGGGAGCTTGGCATCTCCAAAAAAACCCTTTACACCTTCGTAAACAGCAAGGATGATCTCGTATACAAAGTGCTGGAAATGCACATTGAGCAAGAAAAACGCGATTGCGAAATCATGTACAGTAAAGCAAAAAATGCCATCGAGGAAATGTTTTTCGTCATTGAAAGCAATTCCCAACAAATGGAACAGATGAAGGCCAACATCGTGTACGACCTTCAAAAGTACCACCGTGAAGCCTGGGAATTGATGCACGAATTCCAGCAGGGATTCCTGTACCAAGTCGTGAAAGCAAACCTGCAAAGGGGCGTCAGCGAAGGGCTGTACCGCAACGATTTCGACGTAGACATCGTGACAAGATTGCACATCGCCGCATCTTTTCAACTGTTTGATGAAACTATTTTCCCCCAAAATACATTTAAACGCGACGTGATTTTCAAGGAATACCTGATGCACTACCTGCACGGGATCCTGTCAGAAAAAGGCCGAAAATTTATTCAAAAACACGCCGAAAAAATTTCACTATAAGAACGCAAAACGCTGTTATGCAAAGACTTACCCTATTATTATCCCTTTCCTTCTTTATCCAGTTTGCCAGCGCCCAACAAAACCTCAGCCTCGAGGATTGTGTGCTTTACGCGCTCAGCAACAACCCTGAAGTCAAAACAGCAGCGCTTCAGGTTAAAGATGCCGATTGGCGCATCAAGGAAAACCTGGCTACCGGCTTGCCGCAAGTTTCAGCCGGCGTGACCTACACCGGCTTCATCCAAAGGGCCGGCATTCCTGCAAGTGCACTCGGATTCCCGGGCGCCGGCGATGAAAAGGTAGTGTTCAGCCCCGTACATAACTTAGGGGGCGAAGTGAAACTCTCCCAGTTGATCTTCAACAACTCCTACCTGATCGGCCTTCGCGCCGCGAAATACTACCGGCAATACGTGGAAGACCAGTTGGTTGCCGCAAAATTCAGCCTGCGCAACAAAGTGACGGATGCCTACCTGCCTGCCCTGCTTATTTCCGAAAACCTGCAAACGCTCGACAAAAACATCGGCAACCTGGACAAGCTGCTGAACGATACCCGCGCCATTGCCAAAGCAGGCTTTGCCGAGCAACTGGACGTGGACCGGCTTGAACTCTCGCTCTCCAGCCTGCGCAGCGAGCGCGGCAACCTGGCCCGTCAACAGGAAATCGTGCTGAATGTGCTCAAATTCACGATGGGAATGCCTGTCGGGGAGGCCCTAAGTCTTTCCGACAACCTGGACAAGCTTATGGCCAAATACGCCGATGCCGACCTCACTGCCCAACTCAATCCGATGGATCGCCCGGAATACATCACCCTGCTCAAAGGACGCGAGCTCAGCGCCATACAAGTGAGCCTTTTTGCCAAACCCTGGATGCCAACCGTGGCAGGCTTTGCGCAATGGTCGCCGGGCTACCAGGCCGGATTTGGCTCAAAAGACAACGCCAGCTTTAACAACTGGTACTATATCCCATCTACCGTGGCAGGCCTTTCCATCAGTGTGCCGATTTACAATGGCGGCGGCTCAAAAGCTCAAAAACAACGCGCCATCATCGCGCTGCAAACGGTTGACATTCAGAAGCAAATGCTCGAAAACGCATTCAACCTGGAACTGGAAACAGCCCGAAAACAATTTCAGAACGCTACCGAGCGCGTAGCCAGCCAGCAGAGAAACCTCGACCTGGCGCAGCGCATTTTCGATACCACCAAAACAAAATACACCGCCGGCATCGGCAGCAGCTTTGAAGTGACGCAAGCCGAACAAGGACTGTACAGCGCGCAACAGGCACTGATGACTGCCCGCTTCGACCTTCTCAGTGCCAAAGTGGCCATCAAGAAAGCCCTGGGCAAATAAACTAACATAAAAAAATCGAACCATTAGATATCATGACAAATAAGAACCTCTTCGTATTCGCCATTCTTTTGTTTGCTGCAGCGGCCATCACGGCCTGCGGTGGAGAAACCAAAGACCC
>CAYVPM010000470.1:0-4038 GCA_964453475.1 uncultured Saprospiraceae bacterium
GGACCGGCCGATTGCTGGGTGGGCAGGGCGACGGCCTGTATCTCAAAAATGGATTCGGCGCCGTTCTCGCCTACGGGCAAAAAATTGTCGGCATAGCGGTTCAACAGGCTGTATTTATTTGAATTGATGATCGCCATACACTCGGCTTCTGCAGCGGCCCAATCTTTTTTAAGCATGTACAACTTGGCCAAAATGCCCCGCGCCGCCGCTTTTGTCGCCCGGCCTTTGTCGCCCGCTGCATATCCGTCTTTTTCGGGCAGCACAGCGATGGCAGCTTTCAAGTCTTGCTCGATTTGATCGTAAACTGCGCTGCGCGGCTGCCGGGCCTGGGCGTAGTATTCGTCGCCTTGCAAGGTTTTGGTCACCAGCACCAGATCGCCAAACCAGTTGACCAATAAAAAGTAGGAATATGCCCGCAAAAACTTGCACTCGCCCACCAGCCGATCCCGCAGTTGGGCATCCATTTCGATCAGGGGTATGTTTTCAATGGCCACATTCGCCCGGGCGATGGCGCGGTAATGCCCCCGGTACACGGGCGCTACAAATGGGTTGGTGGCATCGAGGGTGAAGTTGTCGATGTCGCTCATCAGGGGTGCATCGTTGGCGGTAGAGCCTTTGTCGGCATCGTCGCTGATGACATCTGTGCAGGCAATGTAGGGAAGTGCGCAAAGGTCGAATTCCCGGTATTGTGCATACACAGCGTTGGTCGCTTCAACGGCCTGTTCCGAAGTTTTGAAAAACTCTTCAAAAGTGAGCTCGCCGGGGGGCTTGCGGTCGAGGAAATCCTTTTGGCAACTGTTACCAGCAAGCAGCAGGAACGCTGCGGCGATGCTTAATTTGATTGTGGTATTCATCGCGATATTTTTTTAGTTTGATTGATAAACAACTAGGCTTTTGGGCGAAAAGGCATGTGCTCGTCCCACCGGGACTATGCCTTTGTAGCTTTTTTAAAACGTCACATCCAGCCCGAACAACAGGGTTTTGGCCATCGGGTAGTTCAAATAATCGATGCCCGCCCGGAATGCGCTGTCGTTCGGAAATTCCGGGGTATAACCTGAATACGCCTGTTTGGTCCACAAGTTGGTGCCGCTCGCATACAGCCTGGCGCGGCTGATTCGTGCCGCATCCATCCAGGATTTGGGCAGGGTATAGCCCAGCACCACGCTGCGCAGGCGCAGGAATGCGCCGTCTTCGATGAGAAAATCGGACATGCGGTAGTTGTGGCCGCCATTGGTGACGCGCGGCACGGAATTGCTGCTGCCTTCGCCCGTCCAGTGATTGTCGTACCACAGCGTTTCCCAGTTGGGGGTATCGAAACGCGTTACGGCCTTGGCATTGACCACTTTATTTCCTTTTACGCCAAAAAAATCGACGGCGCAATCGAAGCCGAATGCTTCCAGGCCAGCGCTAAAGCCATAAGTCAAGGTGGGTATCGGGCTGCCGAGGTAAGTACGGTCGTTGCCGTCGAGCTTGCCGTCGCCGTTGAGGTCAGCGAAGCGGAAGTCGCCGGGCTTTTCGGCGCCGAATTTGGGCGCATTCGCAATTTCATCGGTATGCTGAAAAACACCCAGCACCTTATAGCCATAGAAGCCGCCAATAACCTGGCCCACGACCGTGCGGGTTGCGAAATCGCCCTGGGCTGTTCCGGCATCAAAAATTTCGGATTTACCCTCATTGATGGCCAGCACCTTGTTTTTCACCGGGGAAAGGATGGCGCCTACGTTGTAGCTCAGTTTACCCCGGGTTTCGCGCCATTGCAGGGTAAAATCCCAGCCGACGTTTTCAACCTGCGCCGCGTTCACAAAGGGGTTGCTACCCGAACCCACGTATGCCGGAATGGGCAAATCGCTCAATATATCATAAGTGAAACGCCGGTACCAGTCTATTTCCGTGCTGAACCGCCCTTGAAACAAGGAGAATTCCAGGCCCACATCGGTTTGTTCGGCTGTTTCCCAGCGGATATCCGCGTTTGCGTAATTGACGAGGGTGGCGCCGTTTTGCACGGTGTCGTTGAAGGCGCTGTACAATTCGTCGGTAATACTGCCCAGCGAGGGGTATTCCTGTATCCTGTCGTTGCCCGTAATGCCCCAGGAAGCGCGGAGTTTCAGGCGTTCAAATATTTTTTGCTTTTGCATAAAGGGCTCCTGCGACACGTTCCAGCCGGCAGCCACAGAGGGGAAATAACCCCAGCGGTTGGCCCTGGAAAAACGGGACGACCCATCGGCCCGCAAAGAAGCCGTGAGCAGGTAGCGGTCGAAAAACGTGGCGTTGACGCGGCCCAGGTAGCTGAGCATCGCCCATTCCCGGATGGTTTCTCCGTTGGGCTGGAGTATGCCGTTGACGGTATTGCGGCGCTTGTAGGTATTTTCCTGAGCCGTTTGGCCTACCAGGGCATTGATCCGGATATCGTTCCAGTTTTGATCGTAGCTGAGGGTGTTTTCCCAGAGCCAGTTGCGCACCTTGGTCGTGTCGAGCGTAGTGCGTTCCAGGTTGTTGAGTTGGGAAGAAGACACCATGAACACGGGCTCGAAATAGCGGTAGCGCTCATCGCGGCGGTCGAAACCGTAATTTACCCGAAATTTGAAGTTGTTCCAAAAACGCCAATCCGCATACACCGTACCCACCCAGCGGTTCACGCGGGTGCTTTGGTCGCTTTTGTAAAACAGGTCGGCAGCCGGGTTTCCGATGGATTGCCCGAAAAAGGTGGGGTCGGTGAATGCTCCGGTGCTGTCGCGTGCGGCATATACGGGCGGCATCCGGTACATCCCGCCGAGCACGCCGCCGCCAACACCTTTGAAAGTGCCTTGGGAATACGCCAGGTTGGTACCGATTTTCAGGTTTTTCAGCACCGGGTATTCGCCATTAAAACGGCCGGTATAGCGATCGAAGCCCGTTTTTTCCATAATGCCTTGCTGGTTGAAATAGTTGCCGGCCAGGTTGTAGTTGAGTTTTTTCCAAAGCCCGTTCACGCTGACCTGGGCATTGGCCATGGGCGCCTCGCGGAATATCAGGTCTTGCCAATCGGTGCCTGCGCCGAGCGCTGCCGGGTCGGGAAAAGTATTGGTGTTGCCTTTCAGTTCGTTGTACATCTCGGCAAACTGCCTGGCGTTGGCCAGGGGCAGTTTTCTGGCCAGCTGTTGTTGACCATAATAAGTACTTAAGGCGAAAACAGCCTTCCGATCGCTTACGCCACGTTTGGTGGTGATGATGATGACCCCATTGGCGCCGCGGTTGCCGTAAATAGCGGTTGCGGAAGCATCTTTCAGCACTTCAATGGTGGCCACGTCCTGTGGGTTCACAAAGGAGGCGTCGTCGAGCAACATGCCGTCCACCACATACAAAGGACTGGCATTGTTGAGCGTGCCGGTGCCACGGATTCGGATAACAGCGCCGCGCCCCGGTTCCCCGCTGGCGGGCGAAACATACACGCCCGCGATCTTTCCTTGCAAGGCTTGCTCTACTGAAGCCGTCGGAATGCGCTCTATGTCTTTGGCTTTCACAGTACCCACGGCCCCCGTTACGTCGCTCTTGCGCTGGGTGCCGTAGCCGACTACGACAATCTCCTCCAGCAAGCCATTATCCTGCGTGATGGAAATGCTCACCTGGGCGCGGCCTTTGAGCGGTACTTCCAGGGAAACATAGCCCGTGTAGTTCACGACAAGCACTGCATCCAAACTTTTAACGTTCAGGGTGAAATTGCCGTCCATGTCGGTGATGGCCCCATTGGCGGTGCCCTTTTCCAGCACAGAAGCGCCAATCACGGTTTCTCCACCGGCCTGATCGGTAACGGTGCCCGTAATTCGGGTTTGGGCAAAAGCCGAGCTGGCCAAAAAGCAGCTCATAATAGCCCAGAGATTGAATATTTTGTTTAACTGCTTCATATTAAATGGTTTGAGTGATGATCACATTGTGGCAACGAACGCATTTTTAAAAATAATCACCGACGCAGCTTTACTTTCTTGACCTCACTTGAATTGCCGCCCACCATGATCTCATACTCCCCAGGCTCGGTACCAAAGCTCATATCGCGGCGAAAAA
>CAYVPM010000471.1:0-4036 GCA_964453475.1 uncultured Saprospiraceae bacterium
CCGCGTCTATGATCCGGTCTTCGTAATAGGTGACAAATCCTTCGTCGAGCCAGGGCTCTTCTTTTTCATTGGAAGCCACCATGCCCATAAAGTACTGGTGTACAAACTCATGTACCGCCAGTGACTCCGAGTTGTGGAAACATTCGGGCGTACCGTAAAAGGTGCCGGCCGTGATGAATGTGGGGTATTCCATCAAGCCGGAGCGCAGCCCGTGGAAAGGCGGATCCACCACCGTGATACTTGAGTATGGATATTTCCCGACGTGTTGATCCAGGTATTCCAGGGCAAATTTCAACGCGTGCAGGTAACGGGGGCCCATCGCGGCGTGTTCCGGCGGAATGAGCAGGCGGATTTGCACATCTTTCCAGCGCTCTTCCATCACCTTGAAATAGGGGTACACCGACCAGGCAAAATCAATAACGTCTTCGGCGTGGTAATGCCGGGTAACGGTGCCGTTGCCGTTGCTTTTTTCTTCCACGAGGCAGCCGGAAGCGCCCATGATAAATTTGTCGGCAGTGGTAATACGCACGTCGTACACGCCAAAATCGGCGTAAAATTCCGTTTGGCGCATAAACTGGTGGCAATTCCAATCCCAAACACCTTCGTTGTTCGGTTCGAAAACGCCCATTTGTGGGAACCAGTGGCAAAACAGGTAAAAATCCTTGCTGTACCCGGCGCGGGCGATGGTGCGGGGCATCCGTGCTTTCCATTTGAGCTGAAACACGGCTGTTTCACCCGGTTGAAGGGGTTTTTCCAGGCCCACTTCCAACACCGTTTGGTCAGCTTTGTTACCGTCGTCGCGCTGTATGTAGCGCATGTTGGCTTTCAGATTGCTGCGCCCGCTGCCGGTTTCTTGTTCAAACTGCTGTATGTCCACCCAGGCCCATTCTGTCTCCTTGCGGTCGATAAAACCCTGCCCGAAAATATTGGGGGCGCCCCGCAAAAACGTAGATTCCGTGTTCTTAAAGGCGTTGAGGTACAGGTACAACTGCACAACTGCGATTGGCACGGGCGACTGGTTGCTGAAGCGGATGGTTTGGGTGGCGTCGATCGTTCGGCTGGCGTCGTCGAGCGTCACATTTATAGCATAATTTGCCGTGCGGGGACTCAAAGCTTTGGGGAAAAAGGGATCGCACTGGCTTCGTGCGTTTTCGGGCGACAAAAACAGCAGTAAAAGCAGGGGAAATGGGCAGAAACGAAGGTACATCTTGTTATTTTCTGGAAAAGAAGGCCGGAAAATACAAAGAAAAGCTGTCGCGGTGTACCATGTTAGGTTTACCACATGTATTTTTTACCACGTGTTTTTTTTACCACGTGTTTTTTACCACGTGTTTTTTTTTGCCACGTGTTTTTTTTACCACATGTTTTTTTACCACGTGTTTTTTTTACCACATAGCGCACATAGTTCACATAGGCGTTGCGCTCGGGCATTTTTTCCAAACCTAAAACTAGCAACTTGAACTGCTGCTTTAATAGAAGTACAACCTGTAAGTAAAATCGGCTATGTGCACTATGTGCGCTATGTGGTAAAAAACAACGTGGTAAAAAACCTAAGTGGTAAATGGCCATTGGACCCCTACCCCCGCAGCGACCCCAATCCGGTGATCTCCCGCACTTCTTTCAAGGTCTGCTGCGCCCGCTTCCGAATTTCCGCGCTGGAATCCTGAACCTGGGTTTTCACCGCCTTCTTGTCTGCTTGCAGCTCGGCAAAGCGCTCCCGGAAAGGGTTGATCAACCCGACCACCGCATCGGCGACCGCGGCCTTCAGGTCGGAATACTTAAGGGCGCCCGCATGGTAGTCGGCCATCAAAGATGCATGGGCATCCAGGGCTTCGCAGGCGCGCAGGAGCTCGAACAGGTTTTTCACGCCCGCGCTCATTACGCCGGCTACGGCTTCGCCTGTGTCGGTCACTGCTGATCTGATTTGCTTGCGCACCTTGTCCTCTTCGCCAAAAAGGTTGATATAGTGCTTTTCGCCCAGGCTTTTGCTCATTTTCCGGTTAGGGTCGGCGGGCGAAAGTATCTTCGGTGTTTCGGTGAACAGCGGCTCCGGGTGGATAAAATATTCCTTGCCGAACTGATGGTTGAAACGCTGGGCAATGTTGCGGGACAACTCCAGGTGCTGCTCCTGGTCTTTTCCAATTGGCACATAATCGGCATGGTAGATCAGGATATCGGCAGCTTGCAGCACAGGGTAGGCAAAAAGGCCTGCGCTCACGAAGGCATCCTTGTCGGTGTCGTGCAACTGGTCTACTTTGTCCTTGAACTGCGTCATGCGTGTCAGTTCGCCGTAGCTGGTGGTACAGTTCAATATCCAGGACAGCTCGGCATGTTCCGGCACCAGGCTTTGGATAAACAGGTTCTCTATTTTTACCCCGCAAGCCAACAGGTAAAAGGCCATTTTCCAGGTATTTTCCCGCAATTTGATCGGGTCATAAGGCATGGTCATGGAATGGTAGTCGACCACCCCGTAACGGCATTTGTAGTCGGCTTGCAAGCGCACCCAGTTTTGCACAGCGCCAAAGTAGTTGCCAAGGTGCAGGTCGCCAGTCGGCTGGACGCAAGAGAGAACGTTTTTCATGAGCTTCGTTTATACCGTCGCGATGACGGAAATTTCAATGTTGACAAATTTGGGCAATTCCGACACCTGCACCAGCTCGCGGGCCGGGGCAAAATCAGGCTTGAAATACTCCCCGTAAACAGCATTGATGCGGCCGAACATGTTCATGTCTTTCACAAACACACTGGCTTTCAGCACCTTCTCCAGACTGCTACCCGCAGCATCGAGGATAGCATTTACGTTTTTCAATACCTGATGGGTTTCGGCTTCAATGTTGTCCAGCACCAGTTCGCCCGTAGCGGGATCTATGGCGATCTGGCCGGAGACGAACAGCAGGCCGTTGAAGGCATTGGCCTGGTTGTATGGGCCGATGGGCATGGGGGCTGTGGGGGTGTTGATAATTGCTTTTTTCATGGTTTGCAATGTATAGGTAGGTTTATTAACCAGGTGCAGGAATATTGGGAGTTATGTCAAAAGGCTTGGCTACGAAAAACAAACAGATTTTAAATTCGTTCGAGCGCTTAGACCTTCCAGGTTTCGTAAACCTGGAAGGTCTTGGCCAAGAAAATCGAAATAAAGCTTGGCGACATTTTCAATTATGACCCTTTTGACACAACCATCGATTACGTGCTAGGTAAAACAGAAAAAGCCCCATAGTACCTGCAAAACAGGACTGGAGCCTCCTCAATTTTTTAATAGAAGAATATGGCCTAGGCCTCTCCTACCACCCCTGTGTTCCGGGCAGGCACGATCACCTGTCCACGGTAGTAGAGGTCGCCGTCCACGGCATAAGCGCGGTGGAGACGGTGTGTTTCACCCGTTGTTTTGCAAGTTCCGAGTGTTGGAGCTTCTGTCACGTAGTGCGTGCGGCGAGCGCGTTTGCGACGCTTGGAGTGCCGCCATTTTGGATTTGGCATAACTTATGTTCGTTGTGGCTGTAGTTTTTTATTGATACAACCCCTTATTAATCACTTAATTATCTTTCAAATTTTTGAGCTCGTCCCAAATTGAAGTTTTGTCCTCTTCTGCATCTTCGTGCCCCAGGTGTTCCAGAACTTCAAAATTACAAGGCGGATTCGGTTCATCCTGGCAATCGTACACATTGTTGATGGGCAAAGCCAATATCACAAATTCGTACAAGTACTGCGCCAGGTTGAAATGTGCTGCCTCCCGATGGATAAACACCACTTCTTCCTCTTCATCCACATCATCCTCGGTGTATTTGGCGATCAAACTCCTCGAATCTTCTATCGGCAGGTTAATTTCTGCCGTACAGCGATCACAAACAGCGCCCACATGCCCCGAGAATTCAAAATCAAACAGCAACATATCCGAACGCTTCTCCAAAAATACTTCAAAATCAACCTGGCCGGTTGCAATTGGAGAATCCTCAAAAAGCGCAAAAAAAGCGCTGTCCACGCTGAATTTGAACTCGTGCGCCCCCAAATTTAAGCCCTGAACAGGGATGGAGTATGC
>CAYVPM010000472.1:0-4027 GCA_964453475.1 uncultured Saprospiraceae bacterium
AATTGACAGCCACGCCCTGGGGCCTCCAAGTAGCGGCCTTTCAATACTGCATCGAAATTTCCGAAACCCTGCAAAAGCCCCTCATTATCCACTGCGTTCGGGCTTTCAATGAAATTATCGCATTGAAAAAGGAGCGGAAGCCGCAGCAGCCCTGGATTTTTCACGGCTTCAATAAAAACCGCCAAACCGCCGAGTTGCTCTTGGCAGAAGGCTGTTATTTGTCTTTTGGCAAGGCAATTTTTCAGGAAAATAACCACGCGGCCGCGGTGCTTGCCCAGGTACCTGCCAACAGGTTTTTCCTGGAAACAGATGATGCTGCTGAATTGGATATTGAAGCGGTGTATGAAAAAGCAGTGGCCCTCCGCAGATTGCCGTTGCAGGATTTACAGCAATTGTTAGAAGCGCGTTTTCGGGAGGTATTTCTTATAAAAATGTGAAAATCAATTGCCTGAAGAAATGGAAAGCGACTTTTTGCGTTTCGCTATTCAAAAATTGTTTTACATGTATCTCCGCCACTTCATCCTTTTTGCCTTCTGTTTTCTTCCCATCTTCGCCGGCGCCCAAAGTTCCCGGAAAATCAAACTCAGCCCGGTAAACCTGGGCATGGACCTACCGCAATCCTACAAGCAGCGCACATTTATCAAAGGCCTGTCGGGCTTTACCAACAAGATCGACCAGCTCGTGGGCGCCATGATTTTGGTGGAAGACAACAAAACCTCGGTGTTGACCCGTTTCGTGCGCAACGACAAGCCACCGGTGGTCACCACCTCCACTTCCGACGTGGTGTACAGCGCCAAAATAGACAGCAAATTCAAATTCAACGGCGCGTACAGCATCGCCTCCACCAAAGTGGACAAAGACAAGATTTACGAGTTGATCGTCACCGACATCGGCTATGCTTTTTTGCCAGAGGACTATATTCCCTACCTTGAAATTTGCCGCGCCGCCACCAATGTCGCGCCTGAAACCCGGAAAAATACCTATTACGTGCGCTCAGCCAAGCTCAGCACCGTTTATACCCGTGCCTACCAAAAAGTGGTCGGGAATTCCGAGGTAAGCGGCGTGGTGTTCAGTGTGGACGGTGAAGTGTACAACAGCAGCGAGCAGTTCAAGCTGGACTACGTTGTTTCCGTTGACCTGGTTAGCCTGGAAAAACTGCTTTCGCTCCAGAACTGCAACGACCTTATCAGCAGCGAGGAACTGGCACGGCGGGAAAAAGCCGACCAGGCCCGCCAGGCTGCCCTGAAAGCCGAAGAAGAGCGCCGCTTGAGGGCCGAAGAGTTGGCATTTGCCAAATCGCAAGTGGAGGAATTGAAAAAATCGCTGGGCGAAAGCATCAGTCGCAGCGCAGCCATGCAGCTCGAATTGCAGGCCGCCCAGGATAAAGAGCACACCGCCCTGCTCCTGCTCAATACAGCCATCCAACAGGCCAACGACATGGCCAGCAGCGCACAAGCCGCCCAGCAAAACGCCGACAGCCGCGAAAGCGTAATCCTCACCTTCAAAAACAAAGAGGGCAAAGTGTTGGAGATCAAGAACCTCGAAGAGCTTTCAGAAGAAAGCCTGCGGGGGCTGGGCTTTGATGTGGAGTTGTTGAAAAAATAGTGGCTCCTGAAAAGGTGCAAGGCCTAACAACTAGTGCCGAGCCACTTTTTTCGTTGTCAGCCCATTGCTCCCTTCCAATACGAGCAAATAAACACCTGCGCTTTTCGGCCCATCCAGGTACCATTCATTGATTCCCTTTTCAGCGTTCAGTTGCGCTTCCAGCAGCAAGCTGCCATCCAGGCCAAACCATTTAAGGCGAATGGCTTCCTGTTCTGCAGCCAGGTAATTCAGGCTTGGCTTATCCTGAAATGGATTCGGGAACACCTGGATATTATTCTCGAAAACAGGCGAAGCAGCGGGATATTCCCGGTGTATCAATGCTCTTTCTTCCGGGGAAAGGGCGCTGTCGTCGATGCTGCCGCCCATCATGTGCACTTTGAGTTTCAGCTGCCCGTACTGGCTGAATTGATTGGTTAATACCGCATTTTCTGTGAAAACGAGCTTTGCGCCCAGGGGCAAATCCATTTCCACAAACTGCGGTTCAGGGTTGTCGTTGCACTCCGAAAGGCTCAGCATGCCGTCCATCACCAGCGTCGCGTTGCGTTCCAGAGCGATGCCCCCATCGGCGCATACCATCAACATGCCCGCACCATCGTTCCCGTAGTGAAGCGTAGCGCCCTCCAATACCCGTATTTTGCTGCCATCGCGGAATTGCATGCAGGATCGCGGGTGATTTATGCTGAGCTGGCCGCCTCCATGCCGGTACTCGTCGCCGCCCGTGAAAATGAGGTCGATAAAGTTAAGGCAAAGATCAGCTCCCAGGTTCACAAGGTTTGCAGTGTGCCGCACAGAATCACTGCCTTCTACCAAGGCTCCCCTGAAGTTCGTATATGGTTGAATTTCAATTGTTTCATAAGGCTGCACAATCAGGTTGATGGTTTTAGGGTCTGGGGTATTTGGAACCGGAACGGCCTCGACATAAGCCTGGTGTTCGGGGCTGGGGTAGGTAGAGGCGTTGTAGCGCATCAGGTAATTGAATTGAAAACCTATGTCGCTGGCGTCGGCAACCGGCATTTCATACGTCACTCCATTCCAACGCTGTGGCAATGCTTTTGCCACATAGATCATCCCGATATTGTCCCAAATATTGGGCTCTACAAGCACATAAGTCAGGTTTAGCTTCTTTCCAACCAGGTCGGCGCCTGGCGGGAAGCTGAATTTCAGTACCACCCGACGCAGGTATTGTTCCAAAAAATCCTCCGAAGGGAAACAAGATTCAATGGTACACCCAAAGCCTGATTTTTTTGCCAACGCTGTTTGGTATCGCGTGTCGTCGCCGAGCCAAAAGGTTGAGTCGGGTATAGCAATGCCGATAAACATACCGCTGCAAATTCCTTCCGGACAGTTAGTACCCGTTGAAAAGGGCAGGGTGTCGGGGTAGAAATCAACGAAGGCTTGGGCGCTGAACAAGTGGTTCGGCAGCAATGGGAAATCGTTCAGGTTGTCAGATTCGTATCGTACAAACAGCGGCTTTCCAGGGTCAATTTGATCCAGGAGGATTGAAATGCCGTTCACATTTTGGGAGGCAGAAATACAACGGCTGCTGTCTGCAGGGCCATTCCAGAGCCCGTCTTGTGTTTGGTAAATAAGCCAATCAACCGGCTTATTTACCTGAACACCGGCATTAAAAGGGCATGGAACCGGGTTTAAAGGCAGGAAGTTGCTGTGGAAAGAACCGGATTGAGCGTGCGCAGCAGCGCTGCACACGAGGAGCATCAGTAGTAGTTGGTTTCGCATAACAAAAGGTTTTGTGCTGTGTACGTTTGATTGGATAACCAAAAGTACAGGCACAAAACCTTGAGTGTTACGCGATTATGGCTAAATGCCGACAGATGCCCTAAAACTCAAATTTAATCCCCTGTGCCAAGGGCACCGTTTCCGAATAGTTGATGGTATTCGTTTGCCGGCGCATATAGGCTTTCCAGGCATCGGAGCCGGATTCGCGGCCACCGCCCGTTTCTTTTTCGCCGCCGAATGCACCGCCGATCTCAGCGCCTGAGGTGCCGATGTTCACGTTTGCGATACCGCAATCGGAGCCGGCAACAGAGAGGAAGCGCTCGGCTTCGCGCAAGTCGGAAGTCATGATGGCTGAAGAAAGGCCCTGTGGCACCCCGTTTTGCAGGGCCAGCGCTTCTTCGATGGTTTTATACTTTATCAAGTACAGGATAGGGGCGAAGGTTTCGTGCTGCACGATTTCCCAGTGGTTTTCCACTTCAGCGATGCAGGGCTTGACGTAGCAACCGCTTTCGTAGCCGGGGCCAGTGAGCACACCTCCTTCAACCAGGAATTTGCCTTTGACCTTCCTGATCTCGTTGATGGTGTTGAGGTAGTTTTCCACCGCGTGTTTGTCGATCAGCGGCCCCACGTGGTTGTTGGCATCGAGGGGGTCGCCAATGCGCAGTTGAGGATAGGCTTTTGCCAG
>CAYVPM010000473.1:0-4026 GCA_964453475.1 uncultured Saprospiraceae bacterium
AGCTCCAGCAACTGCCGCCGCCGACCATCGACAACATGGCGCCCGCAGGCTCTATCAGCCTGAGTGTCAGCGATATGACGCATTGGTTGCTGATGCAAATGGATACCGGGCGCTACGAAGGCGTGCAGGTGCTGCCCAAAAGTGTGATCCTGAAAACCTGGAACATGAACACCGTGGTGAACCCGAGCAACAGCTACGGCTATGGGCTTGGTTGGTTTATTTCTTACCCCGATGGCCATAAAATGCTCGACCATACCGGCGGCGTGGACGGTTTCTTGTCGGCCAGCGCTTTCCTGCCCGAACTGCGGCTCGGCGTCATCGTCCTGACCAATACCGACAACAACAGCTTGTACGCCAGCCTCCGCGACCAACTGTTACAAGTGTACCAGAACCAGCCATTCAGCAATAAAATCGCTGAAGGCACCGCCCATTGGCAGGAAAACGAAAAACAGGAAGCGGAACGCATCGCCAAGTTGCGGACCACCGTGTCGCAAACCAAGCCCCTCAACGCCGCCAACCAGAAAAGTTTCACGGGCGATTACAGCAACCCGGTTTATGGCGATCTGAAAATTGTTCAAAAAAATGATTTTTTGACTGTACAGCTCAGCCACCACCCCAACGGCACTGCAATCCTGGAATACATGGGTGACGACAATTTCCTTTGTTCGTTTGGCACCACGACCCTGGGCATACATCCGATGGCTTTCAAGCGGGACAGCAATGGAAAAGTCACTGGTTTGACCTTGAAAGTGAATGATTTTATCGAGTATGGAGCCTATGAATTTACCAAAAAATGAACAGGATTAAGCTTTCCCTATTCATGGCGATACTCGCCCAGGCCTTGCCTGGATTAGGACAGACGATTGACACTTCGGTATATGGGGTGTTAGCCATCACCCCTGGGGAAAGCTACATCTCCGCGCCCGTTTTCATACCTTTCTGCAGCGATGTGGTTTGGCTTGAGAAGCGGGCCTTTCAATTGTCAATACAGCAGTTTTTGCCGGAAGACTCCAGCATAAACTGCATTCCAGAAAAAGCCAGGCGGGTTTATGCAGGCACGAATCCAAAATACATGCGTTTTATGCGCTGGGAGGCCGACCCTTTTGACGCGCAGTATTTCTGGACATTCGAATACAAACAAGACACCCTTTGTTTTTGGCGCTACGACCTGGAATCGGCACGCCTGGATTCTTTTATTTCCCTTGTGCGGGAGCGAACAACCGTAGACCATGCCATAGGCAAGGCCGGAATTTGGGCCATCAATCATCAGGAATTGGTTTTGCACGACCGCCATACAGGCCTCATACACACGCGTGCGCCCAAGCCGAAAGAAGGGCAGATTATGCAGCTGCGCCCCTGGGGCGACGATGTACTTGTCAACGACCGCTGGCTTTTTCGCCGTTCGGAAAATCGCTATGAAGACTTTTTTCCGCTGCCGGCGGATATGAAAGGCTGTCAAACGCACAGCGGGATGGCGTTTTTTGGAGAATCTTGTATCAGCAGTACCATGGGTGGCAGCTATGAGGGCGCCGAATTCCTGATAAGTTCCGGGTCTACTCCAATTCGGCTGCCATTTAACAAGCATTGGAGTATCCGCCGATATGATTTGGCCGTAAACCCGCCGCTTGCCTGGTTTTCATTTCCCGGCAAAGTGCTGGCCTTTGACTTCAGTACGGGTGACAGTATGGTGTATTCAGGAAACACTGGCACGCCTTTGATCGGCAACCATGCCGGCCGCTTTTTAGCCTTTGAATCGGAAAAAGGGCTTTCTTTCTTTGATAAAAACAGCCGTCAGTTCGGGGTAATCAACCGTCCTTTTGGATTTGAAGTCCCACGAAATTACACTTCAGACCAACGTTTTATTTACCTGACTTATGAAAACCACTGGGAAATCATTGACTTTCCAAAGCTGGAATCAACATTTCAGCATTCCATAATATTGGAGGAATTTCAGGCATTTGATCAGGCAAGGAAAACCAAGCTGGAGGGGCTGCCCGAGGACTTTTATGCCCAATATGAGGCGTATGCAGGCCTGGCACAAAAATACCAATCGCTGAACAATCCCAAAATAGAGGCTGAATGGCCAAGGGTTTCCAACCACCTTGCTTACCTGCTGTGGCAAGCGCCCGATTCAGTTTTGGAGCGTGTTGCGACGAATTATCATTCCGGTCGATTTTCCCCAACACTTTCCTGTGGCATTGTGCAAGCGCTTTTTATGTATTGGTGCCGGAAAACGGAACTGAAACAGGCGCTTCAATTATTGACAACACCGGGCAATGAAGCATGCATCAGTGAATATGAAGGCTATGGCGACTATTTTATGGCACTGGTTCGCGCCACCCAGCATCAACTCGACAGTGTTGAAGCCTCGGCAGCCCTTCCCGATGAGCGGCTCTATGCGACGGGAACTATTTGGTGGGGCTTTTGCAGTTCCCAAATGGGCTTTGGTTATCTATGGCCTATTGAGGAAGGCTTAAAAAAGCCAATGTCCTGTTTCCGGGAACTCATTCTAAAATACCCCACCAGCCCCTGGGCCGACAATGCTGTTTATGACACCCTGTACTTCATTGATTACCAGCCCCAGGCTACCGACGATTACACTCCCCCAGGCAATGACAACACAGCCTATAAAGTCTTTACCCAATTTCTGAAAGATTATCCCGAATCCGATCGCAGGCCTGATGTTCTGGTGCGTCTGGCGAACGTCATTCAGCGCGGGGTATACGATGCCCAACACCATAATATAGATAAGGAGGCAGCTGCCGATCATCTGTACACTGTTGAAACGGAATATCCCGATTTTGCCTATAATTCAAAGGAATATAAAGCATCGCTGGCGCGGCAAAACCGGTACCAGTGGTCGAACCGATGGATTGTTTCCCTGGCTTTTGACAAAGACATATACCAAAAGGAAGACAGCATCCTGGTTACGGTGAAGCTGCAAAACCGCAGCGGGTCGGCAAAAACATTGGAACCTGCTTTTCTAAAAGATTGGCACAAAGGGCTGAAGCTTCAACTGAGCAAAGTTGTCGAAAAAGGCTGCGAAGGATTATGGGGCGACTTTCCCTTGCTGCCAATCAGGGCAAAGGATACGGTCGAGCCGGTGACCGTTCAACCACGGGCTTATTATGCTGAAACATTTGTGCTCAAACAAAAATCATACACCAAAAGGTTTTACCCTGGCTCCTTTGAGCTTGAAAGCGGCGCTACCTATGATTATTACCTGGAATTTCGGCACGAGGATTTCAGTTGGTTGTGGGTAGAAGCAAAAAATCGGGGGCGGATTCTGGTGAAATAGGGTACTTTAGCGGGCAACATTCACCTCTAACCTTAAGAAATGGCGGACAAGCACCTCTTGGACAAACTCCTTCAAGAAGCCTTAATCGACAGTCATGATGCTGAAAAAATTGAGCATTTTGAATCAAAAAAACCCTTCTCGCTGCATTGGGAGCTAAAGACCCTGCTCTATCTCGGCGTTTTGCTGCTGAATATCGGCCTGGGCATTTTGATCTACCAGAACATCGACACCATTGGTCATGCCGTGCTGATACTGCTGATCGGGGCAGTCAGTGCAGCCTGTTTTTGGTACGCCATCCGGCATCGCAAGCCATTTTCGATGGGCGCCGTGGAAAGTCCTACCCCGTTTTACGACTATATCCTGTTGCTGGGCTGCCTCACGTTTTTGATCATGGAAGGCTACTTGCAATACCAGTACGAGATTTTTGGGACGCGCTACGGCCTGGCTACTTTCATTCCGATGGTTTTGTTTTTCGGCCTGGCATACTGGCTCGACAACCGGGGTGTGCTGTCGATGGGCATTACTGCGCTGGCCACCTGGATGGGCATAACCGTGACCCCACAGGATTTGCTGCGCGAAAATGACTTCAACAGCTCGGCGATTGTGTACACCGGGGTTTTCCTGGGCTTGCTGCTGGCAGTAGTGCCGTTTTTGAGTGAGCGTTGGGGCTTGAAAAAAACATTTCTCCCTCACTTAGCTCAATTTCGGGGTGCATATCCTCATGATCT
>CAYVPM010000474.1:0-4012 GCA_964453475.1 uncultured Saprospiraceae bacterium
TGGTTCGCTGTTGCCCAAATACCGTGGCGCCGCCCCCATCAACTGGGCCATTATCCGGGGAGAGGAAGAAACCGGCGTAACTACCTTTTTGCTCCAGCATGAAATTGACACGGGCGACCTGCTTTTTCAGGAAAAAACGCCGATCGGGGAAAACGAAACGGCCGGGGAAGTCTATCAAAGGCTGATGGAAATAGGCGCTCAATTGGTACTGCGCTCTGTGAAAGCCATCGAATCCGGCACCGCCCGCCCCCAGCGACAGGCCGATGTAGAAGCCACCCACGCCCCGAAAATACATACCGAAACCTGCGAAATTGATTTTTCCAAATCGACAGCGGCAGTCCACAACTTTATCCGGGGCATGAGCCCTTTTCCAGGAGCCTGGACCATGCACAATGGCAAGCTCCTGAAAATATTCCGCACCGAAAAAGAGGCTTCCGTTACAGCTCCCGCCCACGCAGGCCTTTTTTTCAACGAAGGCAATAAAGTATTAAAAATCAGCACCTTGGATGGGTATGTCCGGGTGTTGGAGCTTCAATTGGAAGGCAAGCGCAGGATGAACGCCCAGGAGTTTTTAAACGGAAGGCATTTGGACTAATCCACCCGATACAACTGAACCTCGCTGATCGCGACAGGGCCCTTGGCCTCTACAATGCGCAAACGCACTTTTTGTGCCGTTTGCAGGGGAAACACCAGGATTTTTCGCGCCCCGATGGTCGTAGAACCCGCCACTGCACGCCAGGCGCTGCCATCCCATACTTCCAGGCTGAATTTTTTGACGCTTTGCCCGAATTTATCGAGTTTTTCATGGATTTTCAGGCAATTAAAAACAGTCTCTGCCCCTAAATCAAGCTCAATTTCCACGGCATTTTGTTCCTTTTGAAGGGAAAAGGAGTAGGATGTTTGCAGCGATCCATCTGTCAGGGAGCGGTTTTGAACGGGCCTGTATTTCGAACTGACAAAGCAGTCCTTTTTGAGCGCCAGGTTGTCGTTGAAAGCCTGCTTCAATTTTTCGCCGAAAGCTTTCAGGCTCAGGGAATCGTTGGCATGGATCCTGCCGCGCCGGTCGGGCGGCACGTTGAGAATCAAATTCGCGCCCCGGCCTACAGATTTGAGGTAAATATCAAAAAGCTGTTCGGGGGTTTTTACTTTTTCGTCCTCCTCGGCATGGTAAAACCAGCCTGGGCGGATGCTGACGTCACATTCGGCGGGTATCCAGGACTTGCCGTTTTCTTGCCCCGTTTGAAGGGTGTTGCCTGGTGGCCCGGTAGCGCCCCGGCCAAATCCTGCGGTGTCCAGCATGCCCCAGTTTGTTTCATTGAGCGTCCCTTGTTCGTTGCCTGCCCAGCGGCAACCCGGACCGATGTCGCTGAAAATCACGGCGTTGGGCTGGTATTGTTTCACCAGCTTTTCAAAGCGGTGGAAATCGTATTCCTGTTTTTTTCCGTTGGGGCCTTCTGCATTGGCGCCGTCCCACCACACTTCGAAAAGTTCCCCATAGCCCGTCAGCAGCTCGATCAAGGTATTGGCATACACATCGTTGTATTCCGGAGTTCCATATTTTGGGTGGTTGCGGTCCCAGGGGCTGAGGTAAACGCCAAATTTCAAGCCGTTGCGCTTGCAGGCATCCGAAAGTTCGCGCAGCAGGTCACCCTTCCCGTCGCGCCATTTGCTTTCCCGTACGGTATGTGTCGAATATCGGGAAGGCCAAAGGCAGAACCCATCGTGGTGCTTGGCGGTAATGACCACACCCCTTGCACCTGCCGACTTTGCCACGCGGCACCACTGCTCGCAATCAAGGTCGCTTGGGTTAAAAATTTCTTCCGTTTCAGTGCCGTGCCCCCATTCCAGGTTGGTAAAAGTGTTGGGGCCAAAGTGAAAAAAGAGGTAGAATTCGGTTTCGTGCCAGGCAAGCTGGGCAGGAGTAGGCTTGGGAACCGGACTTGTTTGCGTTGATAGTGTCCCAAATGGAAGCACGACGAGCAGGCCAGTGAAAATCAAACTGAAAAGTTTAAACATAAATGCCAATTTTGCGCAGCAAAGTACAGCAAGGCCTCGATTCAAACACATCCATTTCATGAATATCCTCGTTACCGGCGGCGCCGGGTTTATCGGCTCCCATACCGTTGTCTCGCTGGCTGAAGCTGGCTTCAACCCTATTGTTGTCGATGATTTTTCAAATTCAGAAAAATCAGTCATGTCGGGTTTGAAAGAAATTTTGGGCAGGGAAGTACCATGCCACATTATTGACTGCAACCAGTATGCGGCATTGCGCAAGGTATTTGAAACCGAAAAAATCGAAGGGGTTATTCATTTCGCCGCGTACAAAGCTGTTGGGGAATCCATGGAAGAACCCTTGATCTATTACCGCAACAACCTGGGTTCATTGCTCACGCTGCTCGACGTCATGTTGGCGCAAGGGGTAAAAAACATGATATTTTCCTCGTCCTGCACGGTATATGGCGAGCCCGATGAGTTGCCCGTTACAGAAAATACGCCTGTAAAACCAGCGGCATCGGTCTACGGAAATACCAAGCGGGTTGGAGAAGAAATATTGCGTGATGTAGCAGCAGCCAAACCTTTAAAAATTATTTCACTGCGCTATTTCAACCCCATCGGGGCGCACCCATCAGCAGCCATTGGCGAATTACCAATCGGGATACCCAATAACCTGGTGCCATATATTACCCAAACCGCCATCGGCAAACGGGAGTCGCTCACGGTTTTCGGCGACGACTACCCTACCCCGGACGGCAGCTGCATCCGGGATTTTATCCATGTGGTGGACCTGGCAAAGGCGCATGTGGCAGCGCTCAAATACCTGATTGAAAGCCCAGGTAATTCCTTGTACGATGTGTTCAACATCGGCACCGGACAAGGACACAGTGTTCTGGAGCTTATCAGAACGTTTGAAGCCGTGAGCGGGAGACATTTGCGGTACAACATTGGCCCCAGACGTGAAGGAGATGTGGTTGCTGTTTGGGGGGACGTGCAAAAGGCAGAAAAAATACTAGGCTGGAAGGCAAAACTCGGACTGCGGGAAGGGCTGGCAGATGCCTGGCGTTGGCAACAGCGACTGGAGGGCAACATCACTGACTAAACACATTCAAACTGATGCAAAGAACCGCCAACATTCAGCGCCTCCAAACGGAAGCATTCGACCTCTGCATCATCGGTGGCGGGGCCAGCGGTGCGGGCTGTGCCCTGGATGCCGCTTTGCGCGGACTCAAAGTAGCCCTGGTTGACAGGTCGGATTTTGCCTCGGAAACCTCCAGCAAGAGTACAAAGCTGGTGCATGGCGGCGTCCGTTACCTGGAACAGGCCTTTAAAAAACTGGACATGGGTCAATTGCGGCAGGTGCGGCATGGGCTGGAAGAAAGGCATATTGTGCTCAACAATGCCCCGCATTTGGCGCATCCGCTGGGTTTGATAACCCCGGTTTTCAGTTGGTGGGAAGGTTTGTATTTCTACTTCGGTCTGTGGTTGTACGACCTGTTTGCGGCGCGGGCCGACAATTTGCCCAAAAGCCGCTGGTTGTCTAAAAAGGAAACCTTGGCCCAAATGCCCGGCATTTCAAAAAAAATCCACAGCGCGGTGCTGTATTACGACGGACAATTGGACGATGCGCGCTACTGCCTATCACTTGTGCAGTCGGCCTCGGAGGCTGGCGCGGTAGTGGCCAATTATGTGGAAGTGCTTGGTTTTCACAAAGATTCTGTGGGGAAAATCACAGAAGCCAAAGCACAAAGCAGCGTTGAAAAGAGCGGAATATTTTCCATCAAAGCAAAGCAGTTTTTGAATTGCACCGGCCCTTTTTCCGATTCCATCAGGGCGCTGGCAAACTCGGCAGCCGTTCCGCGCATCAGCCCTTCCAAAGGTGTACACCTGGTGCTGCCTTTACGCTATTTCGACAGCGTACACGCCATGTTGATCCCCAAAACCCCGGATGGGCGGGTTGTTTTTGCCATTCCATTTGAGGGTAGCCTGATGCTCGGCACCACAGACGAGCCATATC
>CAYVPM010000475.1:0-4010 GCA_964453475.1 uncultured Saprospiraceae bacterium
GACGGTTTGCACACCATCCATATTTCCTCTGGATTGAGTTTTTCAGCACTTTGACCAATTATCCCTTAGCACCTATCAAACCATTGAGAAAAATGCCCAAAGTGCTGAAACACAAAAACCAAGCCATATAAGATTGTTGAGCAAACCGTCCACCGTCAACCGTCCACCGTCAACCGTCAACCGTCAACCGTCAACCGTAAAAAACTACATCTTCTTGTTCCAGTCCATGATACTCTTCTCGTTCATGCGCGGGTAATCTGCATTGCCTTCTTTTTGGGCGAGCTCAGTGCTTTTTTCTGCTACGGCAATGGCTTCTTTGTAGCGGCCCAGTTCGCCAAGAATATTGGCTTTCAAGCGGAGAATCCAGAATTTGTCGCCGCCTTTTTCCAGGGATTTGTCTACCCAGGCAAGCGCTTGGGCCATGTCCTTTTTCTCTTCGTAGTAATAGCGTGCAGAAGCGTAGAAATCGTTGGCAGCAGGGCCGTTCATGGTCGTTTTAATCGCAGCCATTACTTTGCCATCGGTGTCTACAGTGATGGGAATCAGCACTTTGGTGTTTTCCCATGACAATTCTAGGTTGGCACCGGTGTTGCTGAGGTTGTTGAAATTGAGGGTAAATGATTCAACCTGGTCGCGCAGCGGCAAGGCTGTGGCCGTAAACCGGGCGGCTACCTGATCTTCTTTGAAATCAGCAGCGGCGGGTGCGCCCCAAATGCTGATGTCTTTGTAAAAAATGATCGTCCAGTCTTTTTCGGCAGGAATGGTGTACAGTGCATACGTTCCTTTTTTTATCGCAACACCGCCAACACTGGCATCATCGCTGAAGGTCACCTTGGTACTGGCATTGGCGCCTGTGCGCCAGAGTTCGCCCATTGGCACCAGGTCGCCGAAAATCTTGCGGCCTTTGGAGCTTGGACGGGAGTATTCAACATCGACTTTGATCAAGCCAACATCTTGGGTGATCTTGCAGCCAGGGCTCGGCGCAGGTGTCTTGATTTGGGCATTGGCCGTTGCAAAAAAGGCCAGAAACAGGGCGGGTAGTAAGAAAACTTTCTTCATGTTATCGTTAATGGTTGTGAATTTAAGTGCTGAAACATCCATTTTTAGAAATGGTTTGACTATTTGCTAAGGTAATGCCCCTTTGGCTTAAATTGCCAGATGATCTGCCTTATTTTTGCCAAAATTTCTACAAATGCTGCAATTCTCATGTCTCTCGTTCCCGGAATTGACAAATTATCAACTGTATGAAATCCTCGCCCTGCGTTTGGAAGTGTTTTCTGTAGAACAAAATTGCCCCTACCAGGACTGCGATGGCAAAGACCTGGAGAGCTGGCATTTAATGGGCCGGGACAATGCCGGAAAACTGGTGTGTTATACCCGACTGTTGCCCGCTGGATTGGCCTACCCGGAATACCCGTCCATAGGTCGGGTCGTCACTTCGCCAAGCATCCGGGGCAGCGGAGCTGGCAAAATACTGATGGAAAAGAGCATTGCGATGTGCCTGCAATTGTTTGGCAATCAATCCATTAAAATAGGCGCTCAAACCTACCTCTTAAAATTTTATGAAGGGTTTGGATTTCAATCCACCGGCGAAGCATACCTCGAAGACGGTATCCCGCACACATCAATGATTAGACATGCGTGAAATTGCTATTTCTGATATTCATGGCTGTAACAAGACCTTTGAGGCGCTGCTGGACCAAATTGCGTTTTCCAAAGCGGATATTTTGTACCTGCTTGGCGATTACGTGGACCGAGGCCCCGATTCCAAGGGGGTTATCGACCGGATCTGGGCACTGCAAGGGGCTGGGTATCGCATAGCATGTCTGAAAGGCAACCACGAAGAACTGGTGCTCCGCGCTGCCTCCGGAAATTTTACCTACCTTGAAAAATGGCTTAAAACGGATGGTAAGGACACCATCGACAGCTTCGGGGTACAATCTTGCGCTGAAATTCCCCAACGGTACCTCGACTGGATGGATGCCCTGCCCTATTTTCTGGAAATCAACCATTATTTGTTGGTGCACGCCGGCCTTGACTTTAGCCTGGAAGACCCCCTTTCCGATACTTCTGAAATGTGCTGGCTGCGGCGATGGCAGCCCGGTATTCGCTACGAATGGCTCCGAAACCGCATAATCGTACACGGACACACCCCAATTACCCGCGAGGGAATTGAAATGCAGCACAAAAACCTTCAAGCACTCCAATACCTGGATATTGACGCTGGCTGTGTGTATGGCGATCCCAGGCTTTGGCGGGAAGAAGGGCTGGGCAACCTCTGCGCTTTTGACATGACCAACCAACAGTTGATTTTCAAGGAGTTGATTGATTGAACAACTTGGCAGTACGGACACCATTATTGATCGAGCAGTATATCCACATAGCCGGCAACTTCCAGCCCTGCACTACGCCCAACGCCCTCAAAAATGCGCTTGCCGCGTTCCAGCAGCTCCACTTGCAATACTGCCTGCAGGCTTTCCTGGATTTTCCCGGTCATTTCCCCGGCAATTGGCGAATGTAGCGCTGTGCCCGGCGCTTGCCTGGCTAAAATCCGCAATTCAGTTTTAGGGTTTTTGAAGGTCAACTCAACTTGTTCGTCATTGATATGCAGCAACTTGCGCGCACCCGTGTACGTTGCGAACTTGAACAGCCGCCCATCAAGCCAAAAGCCGCTGATAAAGCCGATAAAATGACCGTTCAGCCAGGGAATATGTGCCGCAGATGCCATCAACGAAGCACGGTCCTGGGTATCGAAATGGTTGCTCTGCATCCAAACATAGGCGCGTGGGAAAGAGCGGCCCCAGTCTTTTTCGATATAACCTTTGCCTCCAGTAAAGTCTGCAACGCTGCTGCTGCCCGTTGCTGCATCGACGATTTTCAATTGGCCTTCCAGCTGGTGGTGCAGACTTACCACGCCATGATTGCATTCCATGAACGGCACAAAAGAATACCAGCCCATAATTCCCGGCGCGCCCAGCATTTTGGGCCATGGCTGGGCATCTTTGAAGTTTATCTCACCTGAAATGCCCGGCAGATTGAGGTTGATCTTTTCTCCCGAGAAATAGTTGTTCCCCACCAGCACTTCAAAACCACGCGCTGATGGCTGGAATTCGCCCGCTTCAAATCGATGGTATTGTGCCGTGCAGGCCTTTCCGTCCATCACTTGAATGAAACTGTGCTGCTTTCCATCATCTCCCATGGAAATACCCGGGATAACAGCCAATGCATGGCGCTGGTCGGCAGAAACAAGCTTGAAATACCAGCCTTCAAAGTAGCGGCGTTTTCGACCCCAGCCCTGGTATTCGTCGGGGTGCCAGAGAGAACGGAGGCGATGGAACATTTTTAATTTGATAATTTGATAATGGGATAATTTGACAATGGGTTCCAGGCTTTGGCCTTTTTTGCTGAAATACGTTGGCATTTCGGATGATCGACTTTGCATCGCCCCAGTACCCCTGACATGCAGTTACAATCGGTCTGCCCTTGCCCGCAGCAGGTGGTCAGCCAGCACCAGCGCGGCCATGGCCTCCACAATAGGCACTGCCCGCGGCACCACACAGGGGTCGTGCCGGCCTTTGCCCTTAACCACCGCGGTTTCTCCAGCCGAATTGATGCTTTCCTGATCGCGCATGATGGTGGCAACAGGCTTGAAGGCTACCCGAAAGTAAATGTCCATGCCGTTGGAAATGCCTCCTTGTATTCCCCCGGAATGGTTGGTCGAGGTACGGATGCCTTGCTCCCCTTCCGCTGGCAAAAACTGGTCGTTATGCTCGGAGCCCAGCATTTTCACGCCTTCAAAGCCAGAGCCATACTCAAAGCCCTTGGCCGCGTTGATGCTGAGCATGGCCTTGCCCAGGTCGGCCTGGAGCTTATCAAAAACGGGCTGGCCCAAGCCTGGCGGACAGCCTTTAGCTACTGCAGAAACCACCCCGCCAATGGTGTCGCCAGCCTTGCGCACTTTTTTGATGAGGTTGATCATTTTCATGGCCATGATGGGCTCAGGGCATCGG
>CAYVPM010000476.1:0-4001 GCA_964453475.1 uncultured Saprospiraceae bacterium
GCATACACGGCGTTGGTGGCCCATGAGGGCTTGAGGATGACCATCTGGTTCAAACCGGCCACATCCCGGAAGTGCAGCACAACCCCCAGGTCGTGCAGGAATTCGAGCAAATAATTTTGCTTTTCGCGGGTGTCGATGCCTTCGGCCGCGCATATTTTTCGAAATTCACGCAGCCCGATATGGTCTTCTTCCTGGCTTTCCAGCAAGCTGCGGATTAAGGCCCATTTCCGTGGCACATGCTCACCCCGTTCAAACTGCGGCAAGGTTCGGATGCTTCTTTCGATGTGCCCGCGCAGTGCTATTGTGCCAACTGTATCGCTGAGCAGGTTGATGACGGTCGGTTTGCCTTCCTGTAGATTGGGATAATCGCGGCGCAGATCGCTCATGGGCAGGTTGGGCTGCATCTCCCCTTTCTGGTTTACCACCAATAACAGGCGACTGTCTTGCCCGTATATTTCCTGCACCTGCAGCCAGTAATCGAATTGCTCCTCCTTGCGGCCATCGCATAGCAGCACGTACAGCGATTTTTTGGTTAGGAAAAACTGGTGTGTTGCGTGGTACACCTCCTGGCCGCCAAAATCCCAGATATGCATGGTAAATTTTGGGCTGCCCCCCGTCAGTTCAATGGATTTTACAACAATGCCTCGTGTGCTGTCCTTCTCCTCATCTGGCGCAGGCGCATTGTGGTCTTCCACTTTGCGGGCCAGCGTGGTTTTTCCTGCCCCTGGATCGCCCAGTATGATCATCTTGGCTTCGTACACAATTTCTTCCCCTTGTTCGGCGAGTGCCGTGAAATAATTGTGCAGGGCAAAGCGGCCACGGGCGACAATTTCCGGCGGCGGGGTACTAAGTGAATCATTGCCATAAAGAAACAAATGGTCCGGCACAGGCATGCCTGGCGGCAGCCTGAACTCCCTCAGCTTATTATTGCACAAATCCAGAAAACGCAGCTTCGGCATAGGCTTTCCGGAAAATGGCGCTGCCGTCAGGGCATTCCCCCTCAAATTCAGGGCTTCCAGTGTTGACAATTGCTCCCCTGCAAGCTGTTCAATCTCCTGCCATTTTCGATCTGATATACCGGACCAGGCCAGGTTCAAACCGGCAAGGCTGCCATCCGCGTGCAGGGAATATTGCGCTCTATGGCCTTTTTTCCCGCCGGGGTCGGCCACAAGGGCCATGACATTGCGCGCCGGGTAGTTCCCGTGGCCTGGTGCGCAATGTAAGGTACGGCCGAGTACGTTTTCCAGGGTGGTGATCAGCGGGTGTGTGTCCATATTGAATCCTAAATAATGTCAAAAAATAAGCGGCAGAACTTTCTGATGTGTCATACTTTACTAATACCACCGCTTTTTCGCCTTATTTCAAGGCGCGTTTTCGTCTCAACCCCGTAGAGAGATCAAGACAAGGACTAAAGCCTGTTCAGTGGAAGCCGTCCGGCTTTCCCGTGAGCTGGAGGACGAGGCGGAAGCCGAGATTGTTGTCGCGGTTGTCCGGCCTGTTGTTGTTGCGGTACGCAGTGCGGCAGTTCTGCGGATCGTTGTTCCAGCTGCCGCCGCGGATCACGCGGTTGACGCCCTATGGCTGTAGACCTGTTTTCTCGATTATTATTTTGCTCCTAAAATTCCTTGTGTCAGCATGTTGGGTAAATGCAACCAAAGGGAGTACATGCCGTTGAAATTCTGCCTGACTCCACATCCCAGTTTGAACCTTTTCACGAGCCAGTTCAAACTTACGGACAAACCTTCGCTTGCTAGTCCCTAATAACCGCACATGATAGGGCTTCACCAAATAACCCAAAAACGGTACGCCTTGACTGGTCTTGTTTAATTGTACCGGCTTTAGCGCACATTTTAGGATGGTCTCAACATAATTCTGGATTGCTTCATTCGCCGCTTCAAGCTCGCTTTTTTCATCACTCCATAAAATCATATCGTCCATATACCGGACAAAAGATTTTATGCGCAATCTCTCTTTGATAAAATGATCCAACCTAGAAAGATAGTGGTTGGCAAAATATTGGCTTGTCAAATTTCCAATCGGCAGGCCACGCCCAGGACTTGCTTCATAGCTGTCAAGGATTTTACTGAAAATCTCCATCACTTTCCGATCCTTAAACAATCCGCCCAACTGCTCTCGCACAACGCCGTGATGTACCGATTCAAAAAACTTGCGCACATCCAGCTTCAAAAACCATTTGCGATTACACGACCACTTTTTAGCCCGATCCAGGGCAGCATAAGTTCCTTTTCCTTTCCGGCTGGCAAAACTTTCGGCTACTAGATGCCGCTCGAAATATGGGTGGCATACATTCATCAAGGCATGATGCAGCACCTGCTCCTGAAAAGCCGCAGCGCATATTTGACGTTCTTTTGGCTCATATACCTTGAAGTAGTGGTAATCGCCCACATCAACCAGGCCTGTCAGTATTTCCTCCCGTAGGCCAAGCAAGTTCGCCTCAAAATGACGGCGGTAGTCTTCTACGCTCTGGGCATATGTCTTCCCTTTTCTAGCGTTCCAGAAAGCTAAGCGCAGGTTTTCCGGCGCTGCTATCCGTTCGATGAGGTTATTTGCCCTTTTCATTTTCTATGGAGGCCACCACGAACTTGGCGCCGTATTTTTCTACTTTTTTTTCACCAACACCTCTGACATTGCGCATGGATGCGATTGTCAAATCTTCTATTTTTGCAAGCCCTGCCAATTCCTCATCCGTAAAAATATTGTAGGCTGGAATAGCCTCCGATTTTGCCAATTCTTTCCTAATTTCACGCATACGAGAAAATCGCTGAAAGCTTGCATCATCGAGTATGTATCGGTAATCTACTTTTTGACGCTGTAGGGATCCGGCATCATCGAGATATTTTATACAGAAACACCAATGTGCGCCCAGGTCATTGCTAACAACGTTATCTGTCACCTGGAGTATTTTTTTGGAACGCAGGAATACATTCATGTCTTCTGTCAGGGATTCTCCGCCTGGTATCGGGATCGTGTATATCTTTATTTGCATAATACCTGTTTTTCAAAAATTTTTTTGGGCTTCGCCCATTTTTATATGCTCGCACCCTCGCCATGCTGCGCCTGCGGTTCGTCCCTCACCGCTCGCTTGCATCGCTCCGGTACTTCGCCATCGCTCCGCGCCCTTGTGCTCACGGGAAAGCAGGATGGCTAACCAACTGACTGGAGGACGAGGCGGAAGCCGAGGAAGTGGCCGCGGTAGTCCGGCCTGTTGATGTTGCGGTACGCAGCGCGGCAGTACAGCGGATCGCTGAACCAGCCGCCGCCGCGGATCACGCGGTAGACGCCCTGCTCGGGGCCCTGTGGATTATCCTGTTTGCCAGGCTTGTAATCAGCATGCCAATCTGCACACCATTCCCAAACATTGCCGCTCATATCATACAGGCCAAGGGCATTGGGCAGCAGCAGCCTGACTTCTTGTGTTTCCTGGTTGCTGTTTTTATCGTACCAGCCCACCTGTTCCAGCAGGTCGCTGCCCGCATATTCAAATGTATGGCCATTTTCGCCAATATCCCCGCCTTTCGCGGCAAATTCCCACTCTGCTTCTGTGGGCAGACGATATCCGTTGGCTTTGAGGTCGCGCTGCACCCGGCCATCGTTGGGTAATGCCCAGTGATCCTTTTCTTTGCCAAAAGGCTGACCGTTTTTTTCCACATAAACCGCTTTCCTACCTGTTTTTTCGCTCAGGGCATTGCAAAATACGGCGGCATCGAACCAACTGACGTTTTCCACAGGCCGCTGCTGGCCTTTGAAATCGGAGGGGTTTTCGCCCATTATTGCCTCCCACAATTCCTGTGTCACGGTGTATTCGCCCATCAAAAAAGGGTTGAGTTTGACAGGATGCTGCGGTTTTTCGCTCGAAAATGCACTTTTATCTGTTTCAAGGCTGCCCATCTGGAAGCTGCCGCCGGGCACCTGCAGCATGCGGAATGTGGCTGATGAACCGGGGATTTTTTGTGTGTAGTAGGGATCAGATGTCATGTAGC
>CAYVPM010000477.1:0-3998 GCA_964453475.1 uncultured Saprospiraceae bacterium
CAAAAGTGGCTCGCCACTCCAGGCCGACCACAGCTCGCCACGATCGACGATACCCGGAGCCCAACGCTTCAATTGTGCTTCAGTACCCAACTGATCCAACAATACGAGGGAGTTGGCATGGCCTTCCCAGCAACGCGCCAGCGACATATCCGCGCGCGCGATTTCCATGGTCATCTCCCAGAGCGTGTGGATGTCGCCATTGTGATGGCCAAGCCCCAACCCGCCATAAGCCTTAGAAAGGGTGGGGGCCATAAATCCACCTTGATGCAAGTCCTGGAAATTTTCCTTCGGAAAACGCGGGTTTTGGTCGTAGGACGCCGCTCTGGGCGCAATTTTTTCCTGAGCCAGTTTCCGTAAGCTTTTTATCAAGGTATTATTGTTGGCAACAAATTTGTTTTTCATCCGAAATGGCTCATGCTTTTAAAAAAAATTCCCGCGTAAAAAAAGCTTGCTTGCCAGATACAGGCTTGGTATGGTGAAATCCGGCGACAATCAACAATCCTTTATTTTCATAGACCTGCAGCCTTGAATCAGTGGTTTCCAAAGCATAATGCGCTTCAAAAGCAGCAAACTTGTCTGGAGCTGAGGCATAGCCAAAAGGGAAAGCTCTTGTACTGCCCCAATTGTTCGGCTTGAACGTTGTTTCCGTTTCTATCATCAACTGTCCGTCTTTTTCATAAAGCCTGAATTGGGAAATAGTATGGCCTTGTTGATAAGTGTTGACCCACAGCCCCAAGTATTTTGAATAGTCCATGCTGGCTTATTTTTTAAAGTAAAATTCTCTGAGGTAGTAATTATGTCGCTTGCTTCCGTCTTTAAAGGTGGTGTATGTGGAAATAACCAGCACATTTTGTTTCTCAAGGCCGGCTAAATGCGTTTCACAATACCCAAAATCATAGGTGGTTGTAAAGCCCTCTGCATGATGGGTGTTTATGTTCGAGTTAAATAAGGCAAGCTCGGACAGCCCCCAATCAAAGGGTTCCGGGTCTCCAGCGCCGAAAACACGAATACACAGTTTTGTATCTCGCTCTAGGATATCCAGCCTGGCTATATGCCGCGTTTCATCATATGTGTTGTGCCAGGTTCCAAGCCATCGGCTCCCATCATACAACAGCGATTCCGGCAATTGCGCACTTTCATCATCTTTGCGGTTCGATTTCAATTCGTTCATGCTACAAATTCTTTGTAATTAGGTTAATATATATTCTGCCTGTGATTCAAAAGCTTGCTGAACGGCGAGTTCCTCAGGCATGGTCTCACCTGTCATCGCCTCAAACTGCCGCCTGACCTGAATGATGAGCACTTCCCGCCCGTCAACGCACCCTATACCCCTTTCTCGGAGGTCCTGAATTACCTGGGTGGTTTGTTTGCCATAGGCATAGTCGATGAAGACAGCTCCCATGCGCAAGGCATCGGGATCGAACGGTCTTTCATGCGCTTGCTTTCCCAATGGGGTTGCATTTACCAGAATGTCAAATGTGGTTGGATCAAGTTCTTGCAGCAGTTGGAAGGGTATGTTCAATTGTTTGGAGGCAATTTTGCCGCGCGCAGGTGTACGGTTGAACAGAACTACTCGGGCACCCGCCCGCATCAGCGTCGCAGCAATGGCCCTGCCCGCGCCACCGCAACCTATGACAGCGGCCCGCAATTGCCAGGGCAATACTTGGAGGCGTTTGAGCGCTTCCATAATGGCCAAAGGATCGGTGCTGTCCGCAACCCATTCTGCACCGCGTTTTGTTAACAAATTACTGGATTCGGTCAGCTTTGAAATCGGGTGCAACACCCTGTCGGCTACATGATATCCCACTTCCTTGAAGGGCGACACCACTGTTAAACCCCGAATTTCAAAACCAAGTTCGGCTAGCATCGGTGACTTCACCACGCGTTGGTGAAAAGTCTCATAATCATCCAGGTGAAACGGGACGAAAAAGCTTGCAATGCCCAGTTCCCGGTAAGCCGCATTGTGCAGCTTGGGCGACAAGGAACGGAAAACAGGATTTCCAGCAATGCCATTCAGGTGCTCAAACCTGGGGATTTCGGGGTAACCAAAATCTTCCATCAGGCTCTTTATGGGCAACTCTCCCGATGCTGAAGGATACTCAGCCAGGCTGGTATAAATTGCAGGCGACCCGAACGCGGGCGCAACCAGGCGCGTCCAGGCGCCCAATGCGCCATCCGCAAATGCAATAACATCGTTCCTGCCCAGTTTTTTCAACAGGGCAAGGATGGGTAGCTCGTCGCCTGAATGCCGGGTATGCACGGTAATGGTATAAAACCTGGCTTCAATGCGGGCCATCTGTGGAAAAAGCGCTTCCAGGTTTTCCAGGCTTGAACCGGCAGCTTCAGCCCTGATGATGCGGTGGTCAGGCTGTACGCAGTCCAACGTTTCCAGATCCGTGTCGCGTCCAAATTGGAGCTCTACATAATCGAACAAGGCTATTGCCTGCTCGTAAAACAACAGCCGGACTTCAAGGGGCAATGGATTTTCAGCATCTGCTCCTGTTTTTTGCAGGCTGTAAATGACCTTCCAAAATGGCAGGCCGAGTTGCTGAATGTTTTCCCATGCCAGCACCGGATTGCCATACGTATGCCCCCACAAACACCCATCGGCAGGCAATCTTGTCAGATGCTCATGGCGTTCGTACTCCGGCGGTACGGTGGCAATTAAGATTGTTTTCGGTTCCGACATGACGTTGTTTTCAAATTAAAGGCTGTACAAGCATCTAATAATCTGCCCGTATCAAACGCTTGCTTTCTACATCCAATTCCACCAGAAATACTTCCGTACTGCCAACCCGCTTGTTTGGGTGGAAGCTCAAATCTGGAAGCAGACCAGTTTTCAGGGTTTCCCCATTTTCCAGAACGCTGGTCAGTTTCTCCCGGCTCAATTCTTGTCCACATGATTTGAGTTTTTCAATAAGTAAATCTGTGGCTGCCAGGCAAATCATCTGTATGTTTTGGGCATTTCGGCCAAGCCCGTATTGGTGCTGGATTTCGCGAAAATGCTGATAACCCTGATCGGTAACCTGGTCTATCCAGGTAGGGTAGGCCAGGGTGACTCTTTTGTTAAAGGAAGCGGGTGCAGAAAAGATTTGCTTCCCGGCTCTTGTCCCCGGGGCAAAAACCCTGGGGAAAAAGCCTTGTTTATCGAAGCCACGCAACAAATCGGCCAGTTCGGCGCCGCCCCAAAACAATACAACATCGTTTTTCTTTGCTGAAACAGTTTGGGCCAATTCATCAAGCGACTCCTCGGCACTTACAAAGATGCCTTCCAGTGGCTCAGCGCCAGTGTAGCCTGCCTTGAGCGACTCATACAGTTTCCGGTCTGCTGCTGTGTCGGGGCACACCAAAGCAATGGGCCCATACGCTTTGGCTTTTTCCAGCAACGCTTCGAGTTGATCCTCAAGCCCTGGCAATAAAAAAAACACATCAGGTTTCGGCATTCCCGCCAGCCTGGTTGTTTCTGATATCGCTGCACATACCGGTATCTTCTCCCGCTGCAAGTAGTCAAGCAGTGCCTGGTTGTTATCGGGCCAGAAACTACAGCCCAGCACAAAAGGCCGCTCTTTTTGCAGCATTTCTATTGCGGTCATAGACCCTGGTGTTTCGGAATAAAAAACGCAAGCGACGCTCCGGCCATAAATGCCGCCGGAATTGTTAACCTGGTCGAAACGCGCACGTATCAAATCGGCAGATGCTTTCACCAGTCCGTCTTCCATTCCGCCAGGAGGAAGCAGGCAAGCGATTTTGATTTGTTCCCGGGTCAAACCTTCATCCTGGTCGGTTCCCAGGCGTTTGATGTACGCGATCAGGTCTGTCAAATCTGTTGCCGACATATTGTACCGGGGCATCATGGCGCTCAGGGAGTTTCCACCGGGGTCTATGCCCATGGTGATTGCTTTTTTGAGCGTTTTTATGTCGTAGGGTGGGTGTTGCCGCCCGACCTTATTGCTTTCCTGGTAATTTCGACTAAGCGTTTCCCAGCGAATGTCGCTTGG
>CAYVPM010000478.1:0-1061 GCA_964453475.1 uncultured Saprospiraceae bacterium
AACCACTACCTACGCCGCACAAGAAGCCAGGGACCTGCTGGCGGCAAAAGATATCGTGCTGGATTCGATGCGCATAAAATCATTCCCCTTCAATGATTCGGTCCGGGCATTTATCGAAGACCACGAACGGGTATTCGTAGTGGAACAAAACCGGGATGCGCAGTTCAAGTCATTGTTGGTCAATGAGTTGGGCATCAATCCCCAAATGCTTGTTTCTGTATTGAACTTTGACGGTTTCCCGATCACCGCAGATTTGATCCAGCAGAAAATTTTCCAAAACCTGATCGGAAAACTCCCCCCAGGGTTTGTAGACCATGAGATTGGGGAGCCTGTAGAATCCGATCTTAACGAGTAAACTGAAAATACATGCACCAGGGCATGCCGGCCCAATACAAGCAAATTCAATTCAAAAAACATACCTGTAGTAGCCATAGCGAAACAGGACAATTATAAAACATGACGTTCGTACGACCCGTTTTCCGCCACCCAGAATCGCCGACCAACAAGCTCGGCTACACCCGTAAATTCTACGAAGGCGCACTTTCTACACTCTGTGCCGGCTGTGGCCACGACTCTGTGAGCGGCGCCATCATCCAGGCTTGTTTTGACATGGCCATCGAGCCGCACCGGGTGGCCAAACTTTCCGGCATCGGATGTTCCTCCAAAACGCCCGCCTATTTTCTGGCCAATTCCCACGGCTTCAACTCCGTGCACGGCCGCATGCCCTCCGTGGCCACAGGCGCCTACCTCGCCAACCGCGACCTGATGTACATCGGCATTTCCGGCGATGGCGATTCCGCTTCCATTGGCATGGGGCAATTTGTACATGCCATCCGCCGCAACCTGAACATCACGTACATCATCATGAACAACGGCTGTTACGGCCTCACCAAAGGCCAGGACTCCGCAACAGCTGATAAAGGTTCTGTGAACAAATCCGGTGCAGCCAATATGTACAATGCCATCGACATGGCAGGCCTGGCGCTGGAACTGGGCGCTTCTTTCATCGGCCGCAGCTTTTCCGGCGACCGCGAACAATTGATTCCCATGATCAAGGCTGC
>CAYVPM010000478.1:1071-3989 GCA_964453475.1 uncultured Saprospiraceae bacterium
GTCGCACCCCGGCTTTGCCCTAATTGATGTGGTTTCGCCATGTGTTACCTTTAACAACAACTCCGGCTCCACCAAATCCTACGATTACACCCGTGAGCACATGGAAGCCACAGCAGCGGTAGATTTTGTGCCAATAATGAAAGAAATTACCACACAATACGCGGAAGGCGACTCCATAGCAGTGCCCTTGCATGATGGCTCCATTATTTACCTGAGCAAACTGGCACAAGACTGGGATCCCCGCGACCGGCACTCTGCCGTTTCGAGGCTATACAAGGCAAAAGCTGCCGGCGAGATATTGACCGGTTTGATCTACATCGACACCGAGACCCAGGACCTGCACAGCCTTTTGAATTCCACTGAAACGCCGTTAAATGTGGTGCCACAAAGCAAGTTGTGCCCCGGATCGGCAGCCCTGGAAGGGATAAATGCAGGATTCAGGTGATCTGCCTACCCGCATTTTTCACAGACCTCGGAGAGGTTAAAAATTTGCAGGTCAAACATTTGTAGAATACGAATCGCCAAACGTCTTTACCGACAATCAGTAAGTTTTTTCCATTGTTTTCCGCAGGGTGTCCGTTTCCAGAAAAGGCAATTGATAGCCCCCGGAATCCAATTTAGCTTTCGCGAACAAGGCGGTTAATGCCGGCCATTCTTGCGCCTGAATACCCGTTTTGTAAAGGAAAATGGTATGCAGGGACTTCAGGTTGGCCAATGCACCCAAACCCTCCCCTGTCACCTTTGTATCCGAGATATTGAGCACTTGCAACTGATGCATATTTTTCAAATGCAACAGCGATGCGTCTGTAACAGATGAATGGTTCAGCGACAAGCGCCGAAGCTGTTGGAGTTCCCCAATTGATTTCCAAGCAGTTTCTGAAACAATGCAGTCGTTCATATTCAGCCAAAGTACCTGGGGTGCAACCTTTTCCAGCAACACCAAAACAGAGTCCGCTGGCCTTGGCAGGTTGACAAAGCTCACAGAAAGCCAATTGCTTTCCCGGCTTACGGGCAGCACCAATACGCCGGCTTGCCGCAACTGCTCCACTAACCTCGGGGATGCTGCCTGGGTCGCCACCTCCGGAACATCCGGAATGGTCGGCGATGCCTCCATTTGACCGCCTTTTTGCCAATTGGCGAGCGCCTTTCGCACCATATCCGGTTGCGGGATATCCTTTGTTTTTCGCTCAAAGTCGGCGCCTTCTGCGATCCACCAGCGCAAAATTTCCAATTCGTCTGAACTCAATTGTGGTTTTTCCCTGGGCGGCATGTGATCTTCATGTCCAATTGGGAGCAAGCAACGGCGCAAAAGTTCACCGCCTTCAGGGCCGACGGATTTAAACACATCGCCATTTTTCCCGCCTTTTCGGATGTGCTCAACCATATCGAGCCGCAATCCACCTTTTTGCTTGGTGCTGCCGTGGCAACTGCTGCATTTTTCCTTTAAAATTGTTTGGACAACTGCCGAAAATACCGCTGCTTCTTGAATATCGGCAATGCTCGGCCTTTGCAGGCTGTCTTCAAATGTTGATGGAACCAAATATCCCGCTCCGTGCGTCAGGGTACCGCCAAAATGTGCCGCAGTGGTCAATGAAATGGCCGTCAGCGTTGTCATAAGGCGAGGTTTTGGCACAAAACAGGCCAGCGCAGCAAGGAAAGCCGTAAATATTCCCAGCCATTTGTGAAGCCCCAACGTATCAGGATCATATTCACCGCTACCACCCAGCAGCCAGCCACTGCCACAGGCGGCAACTGCCGCTACCGCTCCCAGGCGCAAAAGCATTGGCAAAGCCGCCAACAAAGGCGCATGGCGCTCCCGGCGCCCCATCCAGGCAAATATTGCCGCCAAAAGCAGGATGCCGATGGGCAGGTGTACCAATACTGGATGTAAATGCGCCAGAAACTCTTTCATCTACAAATAACGCTTGCGCAACAGGTCTTTCATGTGAACATTGATGGCCCATTGATCCGCCACAGGCTGTACGGTGTAGGGCAAGGCGGGCAGATAATGCGGTGGGCCAAACTCTGTGAGCATGGTCAGTGGAAGCCCTGCCTTCGATTTTAGCTCCACGACTTTGTCCCACCAGCCCAGGTGGCGTTTCAGCGCCGTTTCCCACTCTGGTGCGCGGGGGTCGTTTACTTGCGGGCCTTCGGCATGGCCCACCCGCGTGTGTATGTGATCGGTACGCGCGAGCGCGAGCGCGACGGTTTCTTCCTGATCTGAAAGCAGCGACTCGTGCACGTTGCACCAATGGGAGATATCGAGGGTGAGCCGTAATTCTGGCCTTTTTTCAATGAACTGGCGGGTAATATGTGCCGCAAACAACATCCTGCCCCGGTGGGTTTCGTGGTAAATGGGCACACCCGAGGTTTGGGAAAGGCGGGTGGTCAAGTCTATAATCTGTAGGTTTTGCTCAAAACTGAACCAGTCGCGCCCCGAATGGCAATTGATGTACAAAGGTTTGAGTGCCATGGCTTTTTGAAGGTTTGCTTCGAACTTTTCGAGGTGTGCGGCAAAATCCGGATCCCAACTTCCACACAGCAGCCCGAATTCAAGCTGGCGACGCGAAGCGGTGGCCAGCAAATCATCGCGGTCAGCGTCTTCCTGCGGCACCCAAAGTTCCACCCCATCGTAGCCGGCATCTTTGGTTTTGCTAAAAAACAGGTCGCGGCTGCCGGCAAAACCCCAATTGGTGTTGAAAATTTTCAGGGAAAAGCCCGGCTCACGCTGAAAGGCAGGGCGCTCAGCGGAAACCTGTTCCAACAGCGATGGCAGTGGCGTAACGGCAAGCGCAGCCGTGTTTTTGATAAAATTGCGGCGTTTCATATTATCAAATTATCCCATTATCAAATTATCAAATTCTGGCGGATTCAAGTTTCAAATGCAACAGATTTAGTTTTCTTATCGGACGATTGAA
>CAYVPM010000479.1:0-3988 GCA_964453475.1 uncultured Saprospiraceae bacterium
GCTATGTGGTGAAAAATAATGCACTATGGGCCATCGCTTAGAACACATAGGTTGACTTCTTCGAAGTCGGTACGCAATATGCGGATATTCAGTTTATTTATTTTCCAAAAATTCGGGATGACGCATGTTTCGCTTTTTATGCCTGGGCTTGAAGTTACTCTTTTTTAGGGCGCACTTTTTGGCCGCCATCTCAAAAAAGGACAAGGTTTGATTGCATTTCAGCATGAATCAGTGGAACTTTGGCTTTTCAACAATCAGCGTGACAGAACCGATTCACACATGGAAACCCTTGCACACCTGCGTACCCAACCCGAAACCCTCGACGTGATGCCGCGGCAACAACGCATACTCATCGGCATACCCAAGGAAACAACCCTGCAGGAGAACCGGGTAGCCCTGGTACCGCATGCTGTGGCGACCCTCACCGCACACGGGCACCGCGTGCTGGTAGAAAACGGCGCCGGCGAAAAAGCCAATTTCAGCGATTTCGAATACGCGGAAGTGGGCGCACAACTGGCCCACAGCGCAGAGGAAGTGTTCAAGGCCGATGTGCTGCTGAAAGTGGCGCCGCCTACCCTGGCTGAAATTGAGCTGATGCAACCCGGCCAGGTGGTGATCTCCCCCATCCACCTGCCGCTGCTGGATGCAGAATACATTGTCAAGCTGCAAAAGAAGCGGGTGATCGCCCTGGCCATGGAGTATATCCACGACAACGAATCGGATCATTTCCCCATCGTGAATGCCATGAGCGAAATTTCCGGCACCAGCGCCATCCTCATCGCCGCTGAACTACTGGCCACCACCCGCGGCGGCAAAGGCGTGCTGCTGGGCGGTATTGCCGGTGTGCCACCCGCCAAGGTCATCATTCTCGGGGCAGGTGTCGTGGCGGAATTCGCCACCCGGACGGCCCATGGGCTTGGCGCCGAAGTGCGTATTTTCGACAACGATGTGCGCAAACTCATGCACCTGCAAAGTCAGGTTGGCCGACAACTGCACACGTCCGTCATCAACCCGGTCCATTTGAAAGAACAACTGCTGAGTGCCGATGTAGCCATTGGTGCCATGCACTCGGCAGATGCCAACAGCCCGTTGATCGTGTCGGAAGATGTGGTGATGCGTATGAAAGCGGGCTCCGTCATCGTGGATGTCAGCATCGACCAGGGCGGCTGTTTTGGCACCTCCCAAACGACCACCCACGACAAACCTACTTTTATCAAACACGGGGTAATCCACTACTGTGTGCCCAATATCCCTTCCCGGGTGGCTCGAACGGCCTCTGATGCCATCAGCAATATCCTGGCTTCCATGCTGTTGAAAGCGGAAACGGGCGGCATCCTTGCCCTGATTGCCCAACATCCCGGCTTGCGCAACGGGGTGTATGCCTACAAAGGCTCGCTGACCAATTCGCATATCGGGGAGCGCTTCCAAATGCGGAGCACGGATTTGGACTTGCTGATTACTTCGGGCTATTGAAGAGCTTTCAATCAATATCCCGCAGCATCACCAGCCCAAGCCGCTGATTGTCTTTCAGCAGCTCGAAATCCCATTGTACTGTCCCGATAGTCTGGAAACCTGCCTGTTCATAAGCCCAAACCGGGCCGTGTTCCATGCACACCAGCCAAACGGCTTCACTGCCTTGCCGGGCTGCTTTTTCGAATACAAATGCCATCAGCTTTTGGCCATATCCCTTGCCAAAAAAAGCCGGCATGAGGTATATTTTTTCCAGGTACAAGGCATTGGAAATAGGGCTGTCGGGCACAGGTTTTTGCAGTAACAACTTTAAAAAGCCCACGATACCACCATCCTGCTCCCGGCAGATGAGGTATTCAATATTCGGATCGAGCAGCTCCGCCGCCAGTGCATCAACGCCAAAGCATTTTTCCATGTACCAATCGAGCCCGCCCGGTTGCCAGATATGGTGGTAGTAGGGCTCATAAGTTGCCCGGCCCACTGTTTGCATCAGGGGGATATCGTCCAGGCTGATTTTTTGATACTGCAACATCAGCGTTTTAATTCCTTGCAAGGTACCCTTTTGCGTAAATTTTTGGCGAACGTAAGCATCGCATTTTGTGCGCTGAGCGCCATTCCCGGCACCAGGTCGGGGTTTGCCTCGGCCTTGGCAATGGGAACAGCATAGAAGGTTGTTTTTCCAGAAGCGGCTTTGTGGGCATAGCGCCAAACGGGGATCATGCCTTGCTGGCCCAGGAACACCTCCGGCGAGCCTTTGCGCTTCAACAAATCTACCTGGTACAGGATGCCCCCGTCGGTGTTGGGCTGTTGCTGGTTGGAGATGAAATTGCCCAGCGAATACACCACCAGGGCTTCTTTGGTGCTGCCATCGGGCATGGATACGCGTTCCATGCGCACGGGTTGCACCACGTGCGGGTGCGATCCGATCACCATGTCTGCCCCGTTTTTTATCAGAAATTGCGCGAGTTCACGCTGCTCGGCATTTTCGACAAGCTGGTATTCCAGTCCCCAGTGCATGACCACAATGATGAAATGCGGCTTGCGGGCCACCGCTTCGTCGAGGTCTTTTTTGATGATTTCTTTATCAATGAGGTTTACTACCGTTGGGGCTTCCGTGGGCACGCCGTTGGTACCGTAGGTATAGTTGAGCAGCGCGATTTTAAACCCGTTTTTGTACACCATCAAGGGGTAATGGGCGGCGCGGTCACGGGCATTCAGGAAAGTGCCGGTTTGCAAAAACATATTGTCGCGCAGGGTGAGGATGGTGTTGGTCACCCCGAGTGCCCGGCTGTCGTTGGAGTGGTTGTTGGCGGTCACCAGGATGTCGAAACCGGCGCCTTTGAGCGCCAGGGCCAGCTCGTCGGGGCTGCGAAACATCGGGTATCCGCTGTAGGGCGGCTTGCCGGGCAGGGTAAGCTCCAGGTTGCCAATGGCCAGGTCGGCTTGTTCCAAAACAGGCTTTACATAGCGAAAACAAGGTTCGTAGTTGTATTTTCCGGTATTGCCAATTTGTGCGCTGGAAATTTGCGGGGAATGCCCCATAATATCCCCTGCAAAAATGAGCCGCAGGGTGTCGGTCTGTGAAAAAGTATTTTCTGGCGAAAAAAAGTGAAAAAGCGCGGTAATTAATAGAATATTGCGTGAAATCCTGACAGGCATAAACGGTAATTTTTTTGCAAAGTAACTGAATAATGGACAAAAATAAGCTCCCCGGTATCTTCTCCCTCCTGGTAGTGTTCCTGCTGGGCGTTTGGCTCAGTTGGCAATATTTCTCTGGCAGCCGCTCCAGGCCAGTTGAGGAATCCTCTGTGCTGCTCGAAAAAATTCAGGCAGTAGCCAAGCTTTCCACAGTGGAAGGACAATTTTCTGAAATTTACAATTACTCCGAGTACCAGGGCTTTTTTACCTTTTTCTGGGACAAAAAAATACTGGTTCGGGTACGGGCTACCGTATCGGCGGGCTACGACCTGGAAGCCTTGCACATCGAGAGCGACCCAAAAACCAAAACGATTTACATGAGCGCTCTGCCCGAACCACAGATATTGAGCATCGACCATTCGCTCGACTATTACGATATATCGGAAGGTGTTTTTACGTCGGTGAAAACGGACGACTATTCGCGCATCAACCAAAAAGCAAAAGAAATTATTCGGGAACAAGCCTTGAAAAGCAACCTGATGACCGAAGCCCGCACCCAGGCTTCAAAGATGGTCGACTTGTTGCGTTTTATGGTGGAGGGTGCAGGCTGGCGGCTTGAAGTGGGGCATGAGGGCATCCGGGAGGCGCCACAATAAATCAGCGTAACGTCAGGCACAATGCCGTTAAGCTAAGGATTTTCAACCCACGACTGAAGTCGTGGGTTGAAATCATGACGCGCTCGCTTAACTTAACGGGGTTGAACGTCAGGCATAGACAGTTCTTGTCGATTTTATGCCTCAATCCCAAACTACAGTCAACGCAAATTGGTTATGAATGACGAAATGCTACAATCATTTTAAAATCAAGCATTTGTTTTTTA
>CAYVPM010000480.1:0-3988 GCA_964453475.1 uncultured Saprospiraceae bacterium
TTCTTCCAACCTACCCAACCCCCATCGTGACCGACGTGGGAACCTATATCCTTACGGTATTTGACATTGTCAACGGCTGCTTCAGCATCGACAGCGCGCACGTGACCCGCTGCTGCCATACCTACGCCGGTACGCTGGATTCACAATCGCTGTTTGTATGTGGCAGCAATAGTCTGGCCGCAAATTTCCTGGGGAATGAAAACCTTGAAACAGGCGACAGCCTGGTATTTATCCTGTACACAGACCCTGCGAACCCGCTGGGCAGCATCCTGATGGTCAGCGACACCACGGTATTCCCTTTTATCCCTGGGGTGACCCAGCCGGACAGCACCTATTATGTGGCTGCCGCGGCTGGGCCAGTATCACCCAACGATTCTATCAATGTATTAAGCCCTTGTTTTTCCCTCTCGCCAGGGCAACCCGTTATTTGGGCCGCCAAACCGAGCATCCAGGTTTCCTCAGCGCCCAATATGGTATGTGTCGGACAGTGTATCGACGTTACCTTCCAATTTACCGGGGTGCCGCCATTTCAGTTTCACTACGAAATTGCGCAAAACGGGCAGTTGTTGTACGCACAGGACGACAGTTCCGCAGGTTTTCAAAAAACAATCACCGTTTGCCCTTCGGCCTTCAGCGTGACGCCTGGCACGCAGGATTTTAACTTTAGCGTGAATTTCCTGTCAGACGGGCGCTGTACCTGTGAAAATTAGGGGCGAATGCCACACTACTGGACATTTTTCACATTGTGTGTAAACATGAGTCATCCCAAAAAATGTCCAGTATTGTGGGCGAATGCTCAATAGTTCAGCTTCACCAGCTTAAACTCAAGCTTCTTTTCCTTTTTCATAAATTGCGTCAGCATCACGGTGCTTGCCTGGGCCGGATACAGAAAGAAAACCGTGTTTTTGGGCGCCGTAATGTCCACTTTGTCGAAACTCAGCGTTCCGTCTTTGGGCTTAAAAATATTGCCGACGATGGTCTTTGTTTTTGATCCTTTTTCCCGGTCATAGTTGATATAGGCGACGTTAAAGGCGCTGCCGTCATTGCTTTGTTGGAGGAACTGGTAATCAAACCCGCCCGTCCACTTTACAAAATAACCGGCGAAGCCAGCCCCCATCATGTCTGCACCAGGTGGCAAGCCAACGCTGCTGCCATCCTTTTCGTAGTATTTGATGTCCAATGGCTTGAAATTCGCGTCCATTTCGAGCAACCAGAGATTGCCGATTTTTACCTTGGCCACACCTGTTCCGCCGCCAAGCGCCCGCATGGCGATGCCGGCCCCGTCTGCCACCTTTTTGTATTGCTCAAAAACCATGTAGCAACGTCCATCTGCGGTTTTGAAAAGGCTAAGGGGATAGTTCAAATATTTATCCTCAATGCTTTCCTTGGCTTTGGCATCAAACAGTTTCGCCACGTCTTTATCCCAGGAATAGAGGTGTTCTGCAGTCTCTTTCCCTGTTTTCAGGTTGTAAGTCTTAATGTAAAAACCTTTGCTTTTGTGCACCCCGGGTTTTGCATCCAGATCGTAATACTCGCCTTGCAGCACCATTTGGTCGCTGCCTTCTTCCAATATGGTAGCAGAAATGGACATTTGTTGGTTTTCTTTTTCTGCGGAGACATCCAGGGTCTTTTCCCCGGTATCAGCGTTAAAAATGGTCAGGAAATAGTCGAGTTTGTGCGACAACATGCCATTGCGGCGCATCGTCATACCTGTAACATATTGTGCATTTATGTCCGAAAGCATGAACTGTTCGTATCCTTTGGCAGTTTTGGGTGTTTCATACGACCATTTTTCCTTGAAGTTGTTGTCGTACATGGTCACCTTAAACTGGTCGCTGGATTTCCCGTAGCCGGAGCGCACAAAACCTTTTCCAGGCACCGGTTTGATGCCGAAGAAATAAAACACCTCATCGGTGTCGCCACCTGCCATCTGGTTGAGGGTTGCCAGCTCCCACTTGTTCGGCTTTTCGGTGCTGCGGCTGCCCAGCAGGGTCAGCTTTTTGTCGTAGGATTTGAAAATGTAGTTCCTTTTGATCGGGTCGAAAAACATCAATCCCAGGGCTTCGCCATTGTACACCGTTTGCAGGAAGACCGATCCGCTGGGCAACACCACTTTGACAGAGCTCACCTTGTTGAGTTTTTCATCCAGCAGGTCGAAGCCGTAATTGTCGTTTTTCTTGTCTTTTTTGTCTTTTTTGTAAAAAACAACGTAGCCCCCGACTTCCTTGCCGTTCATAATCGGTTTTATGCCGTTGGATGAAACGGACGAAATGCCTTCCAGGGCATAAGACTGCGCGCCAAGCTGGAATGCGAAAAACAGGAGGAGGAATAAACTTGGAATGCTGATTTTGTGCATCATTGTTTTGTAGTTGATGGTGAATGAATTAGGATATTACTTTTCATCCATTGCATCCACAAATCGGCCTTGGGGATACATTTGGAGGTATTTTTTTTGCAGTAATGTTGCGCTTGCCTTATCCGCTTTGGAAACGGCGTATTTGTAAGCTGCGTACAACCCGAATTCACTCTCGGCATCCGGTTGCGCTTCCAGCACACAAGCCTGCAAGGCAGTAAGCTCGCTCAATCGAAGGTTGTTTAACAGCGATAGCAGGCCATTGTAACCATAATCATAATAGGGGGAGGTTTGTGACAAAACTGCGCTCAAATTGTGGTTTTTCAAATGCACAAACAGCCCGTTCAACGACAAGGCAACAATTTCCTTGAAATAGGCGCATGCAGGATATGCCTTTTGGTACAGCAGTGCCTTGTAAATAGCCTTGTCGTAGCGTTCGCGATCGTAGTATGCCTGGACGTTCTCCAGGGCGCACAAAAACCTGATCTGCTCATAATTGTTTATCGTCACCGGATGCTCGACCGGTTTTTTAGCTGCTGCCATTGCAGCGATCCAGTTGTACCTTGCCTTGGCATCGGGGTGTGTGCTCAAGGAGTCTGAAATTGCTTTGTTGCGCTCTTTTTGCACCTCATGGGCAGCACCCCAGATAGAGCTGCTCCCATTCTCCTTCCATTTGGGTTGAAACGGGGAAGCGGTACAGCCAAAATGTTGGTCCAGCTGCAGCAGGGAGTCGCCCTGGGATTCGTCAATTGTTTCAAACAATTCCTGGAGTCGCAATGCCTGCGAAGGACTGTAACTGGTATTGAGGTAATACTGGTAAGCAAGTGAATCTGCCTGGCGTTCCAGGTCGCGGCGGTGGTAGCGCGACTTGAACTGGACATTCCGGTACATTGTTTCGTACAACTCCGACTGGTTGTACTCGGTTTCCTTGATTTTTTTTATCTGCGCCTTGAACTCCTTCGATTGAAAGCGTTCAATTTCCTTAATGAGTTGATTTGTAGCGTGTTTTAGGGTAAAATGGGCTATTTCATGGCACAAAACGAAGGCCAGCTGATCCTCGTTTTCCAGCTCGGAAATCAGACCTGTGTACACCACAATGGTGCCATCACCTACCGAAAAGGCATTGGGAACCGGCTCGCTGGTCAAAATGATATTGGTTTCAGGAAGGCCTGGATTTGCAGCGCGTATTTTTTGATGCACATCCTTTAAAAAGTTGTGCAGCACATTGTCGAACAGCGCCGTTTCCAAAATAACTTCGGCAACACTTTCCCCCATGCGTTGGCGCTCTTCGAGAAAGGCTTTTTTGGCTTCCTTGTCAAATTTGTCGGGAGCCGAAAAGGCTGACTCCACAGTAGCTTTCGCCCTGTCAGCAGCTTCTGTTTTGAGCTTGGCCTGGTTGGTATGAAAATAAGGGACTTGGCGTAAATCCTGCGCACCGAGCAAAGTTATACTTGTCCAGAGCGCGGCCAATAGCGCAATACGTTGCTTTGCCATTTAATGGGGGGTTATGAATAAAAGATCAATTAACGACGAAAATCTAAAAAACTTACTGTTGTGACAAATTATTTTTATGCGATTTTCAGCAGCAATATGCGCGCCACAAAAGTAAGCAGTAATTGACGCATTTCAATTTGC
>CAYVPM010000481.1:0-3985 GCA_964453475.1 uncultured Saprospiraceae bacterium
ATCGGGATGTTGCGTTCATTACCGACCATATTCCGGTGTACGACAATCCGGCTTATGAGAACGTAAGCCTGGTTTCTTCAAAATTAATGGCCGAATTTTCTTCCGGCAAATACGATGCTGTTGAATTGGTGTACGGACGTTTCAAAAATGCCGCCACCACCTTCCCTACCGCAGAGCAATGGCTGCCAGTCCCAAAACTGGAAGTGCCGGCTGGAGAAAAGCAGAAAAAAGCCGACTACCTCTTCGAACCGGACCAACAGCAACTGCTGGAAGATTTGGTTCCGAGCATCCTGCAGTTGTCGTTCCACAAATGCCTTTTGGATACACAGGCTTCCGAGCATGGCGCTCGTATGACGTCGATGGACAAAGCGACGGAAAACGCTGAAGAGCTGCTCAAAAATTTGAAAATAAACTACAACAAGGCGCGTCAGGAAGCGATTACGACAGAATTGGGCGAGATTGTGAGTGGCGCGATGGCGTTGGAGTCATAGGTAAGTTGGGGATCAATGACTGCGCAGGCATTGTTTGCCTCCCTAGTCGAATCTTGAAAACTGGCCTCAATAAATGGGTTTCATGGCTGTTATCTGCAAAAAACGCAGCAGGCAGCGATGAAGCCCATTTTTTTTATACCAATTTTGGGACAAAGATGAGCAAGCCGACAATAGCGGCGCCGACGGCTGCAATTAAAACGGCCGCCGCAGCCACGTCTTTCACTTTTCCGGCCAGTGGATGGTATTCCGGGGAAACCAGGTCTGTTAAGTATTCCACTGCTGTGTTGATGGCTTCCATGCTAATCACAAAAGCTATGCACAGCACGACCGCCACCCATTCCATTGTTGATAATTGAAAATAGAATCCAGCGGCTATGACTACCACGCCCGCGAAGAAATGGAACTGGGCATTGGGCTGCGTTTTAAACAGTTCTTGAATGCCGTTCAAGGCAAAACGGAGGCTGCGCAACGTTTTTTGCATATTCATAGTTCTGGTCGATTTTTTTCCTGTAAACTGTCTGATACAGGCTGTTCTATTGCTTCCCGGCTTTGCTGCCATTGGCGTGGTGCTATTTCCCAAAAATACAGACACATGGCTGCACAGCAACCCATGCTGACAAACATCAGGCGTTTGTGGTTGGTCAGGAAGAAAAGCAAACCCAGCGCCAGATAGCCCAAACACACCATTTCAGCATTTTTAGCCCAATAAAGGCATAGCGGGTTGTCGGCAGGGAAAACGCAAAAAAAGCTTCCGGAGAGGAGGAACAAGGCAACAGCCTGACGCATGCGCCTGTGGTGGAAAATGGAATTTGCCATGTGCGGCAAAGTTATGCAGGAGAACTAAAAATTACCTGTTGAAAAATTACGAGAATGGAATTACCTTTGCGCCCCATTCATTCAGGAGAGATGTCCGAGTGGTTTAAGGAGCACGCCTGGAAAGTGTGTATACGCCAAAAGCGTATCCGGGGTTCGAATCCCCGTCTCTCCGCTTCACCCGCCATAGCCCCGTCCAAAGGACGGCGGCGAAGGCGGGTTGCCAAGCCGACAAACCTGCTCAGGACGGCGGCGGAGGCGGGTTCCCAAACCCCAATACAAAACTAATCCAAAGAAAACATGCAAGAAAACACCCTTTCAACTCCTGAAGACCAACATCAAGAGCCTCTAAACGCCCGATTTTTTTACGTTTACATCCTTTTGTGTAACGATGGCGGTTTTTATACCGGCTGCACTAGCAACCTGAAAGAACGCGTCAACCGGCACAAAAAAGGATGGGTTGATATTACAAAAGACAGGCTTCCAGTGCAATTGCTATGGTGTTGCGCTTTTCCGGACAGGAGTACGGCATTTGATTTTGAGCAATATTTAAAGTCTGGTTCAGGAAGGGCTTTTGCGAAGAAGCATTTGGTGGTCAGAGATGGGAAGAAATGTTAGGTAAAATATGGGATAACCCGCCTACGCCCTTGCCCTGCGGGCTGCGGGCTTCGGCGGGTAAAGGAGAGATGGCAGAGTTGGTTTAATGTACCTGATTCGAAATCAGGCGTACCTTCGCGGGTACCGGGGGTTCGAATCACTCTCTCTCCGCAACACACAAACTCAATAACCAGTTTATCAGATAGTTGAGTTTTGAATTTAAAGTAATTTTCCTGTTAACGCTCTGATCTTCAAAAGGGATGGCCGCAAAATTCTCCCAACAGTCGATTTGAATTGCAAAAGTATTGTTCCAGGCTGCTTTGGGATTGAGGTATACTTATGCCATCGGATCGGGAGCGCGGGTTTCGGCTTCGTTCATCGTCTGAACTGTGATTTGTTTGATTATTTTGATTTGCTTGATTATTGGACTTGCTTGATTATTGGATTTGCTTGATTATTGGACTTGCTTGATTATTAGACTTGCTTGATTATTGGACTTGCTTGATTATTTTGAGGGCACTCGTGGTATTTCTTTGAATTTTTTGTTGGTCAGGCGTTTGAAATTCAAGCTAGTTTCACCAAAATTGATAAGCAGCCCAATTTCTAAATTATAGGCTTCAAGGTAATTAATGCCTTGTGCAAAATGGACATCTTCCAATTTTATAGCGGCCTTTAATTCTACAGAAATAAGATTTTCTACCAAAAAATCTACGCGCCTTGTTCCAATTTGAGCTTCTCTATAAAATATTGGCATCTCAAATTCCCTGCTGAAATCTATCCCTGAAAGGCGCATCTCCATCTCCAATGCGCGCTGATAAATTACCTCCTGAAATCCATTTCCCAGTGCCTTATGAACAGTCATGGCGCAGCCAATTATTTTGGACGTCAATGCTGAATGCTTGTATTGCTCATTAATCATGTGATAAAATGTGGCTTTTGTGATGGTTATGATTTTTAATTCTTTTCAAATTTAATCATTTTTTCCCTAAGTACAAAACTAGATGTCTGGACTATGATTGTTATGATTGTTATGATTGTTATGATTGTTATGATTGTTATGATTGTTATGATCGTTTGAATATCACAATGGTCATAACCTTATCGTACACCAAAGCTATGCCGGCTTAAATCAATATAATCAAATCAATCAAAAAAATCATAGTTCAGACCTCCACTCAACGCCCAATGCAGGTACCTACACCAACAACCGAATAAGTTCAACCGACGCAGGTGATGCTACCTGGGCATTTACCGGCCTGAACCCTTCCGAAAATGAATTCACTGTAAACGGCATATATACCCGCAGCGGTGAACAAACCTTCAAATCGGAGGATATCATCACCGAGTCGAGCTTGGGTATCGCGGTATCGAACCTGAAAGTAGACAAAGGCAACCAGAAGATAAATGGTGGTACTGCAGAAGTCAATGTACACGGCACAGCAAGCTCAGGAGAAAACTTCGATTTTAATGGAAAAATCGTTTTCCTGGGAAATGGAAAAGCAAAAGTAACCGTGAATGGAAAAACCTTTGTGATCGGGCTTTGATCCGAAGGCTAATGCTGTGATTCGCTTGATTTTGTACTTGGGCATGCCTGATTTTACCGATTTTGAATTGGTTACAGGCATGAGGCCGCACAAAAACCAAGCGAATCTTTTTGTATTTCACGCACTTAGGATTTAACAATTTGGCCTCCCGTTAGTGGTGAACAAAATTATTGACTTATCCATTCCTGGCTCGGCACTGAGTTAACAACGCCCTTCTTTGGCCGGAATTTTGTTCTGCATTGCTTCAAGCAAGCCTGACCCGCCCTAATCCGCCCCGTCTCCCCGTACCCGCTCAATAATCGCCGCAGCCACTTTCCTGCCCAGCCCCAGCGCTACATCGTTGTCCGTGCGAAAATGCACACCCGCCTGGAACCTGGACTCCGCGGCATCTTTGGCACGTTGTTGAAAATAAGCCCTGTCTGCCGGAAAGAAATAGGAATACAAGTCGGCCGATACCGCACTGATGGCGGCAGGCCCGGATGGATAGCCCGGAAAAGGCGGGGTATTGATCAAGGGTTTATCGGTGGGGTCATATTGGTC
>CAYVPM010000482.1:0-3978 GCA_964453475.1 uncultured Saprospiraceae bacterium
TGGTTCACCTGCTGGAACGCAGCCACAACGCACGATTTATCGCCTACATGACCCAGTTTTTGCCGCAATGGAAGAGTTTGAAGGAGGAGTTGAATCGGTTGCCTGTTAGTCATTTGGATTGGGGATATTGAGTTCCAAACAAGCCAATTATCCCCAGTTTCTCCGATTTTTGCGAGGATTGGCAAGGCTGTTGGAAAAGGCTTTCATCAGGTCGCCACGTTTATATCTTACAGACTTGCCCAGCCTATGCGCAGCAATAAGTCCCGCTCTCCTGTAATTGTCTATGGTGGACTGACTGATTTTACACCACTCGGCTGCGGCTTTTCGCGTCAGCATTTCGTTTTCATCATAGGCGGTAGTTTTGGGCTGTGGCATTTCTGAAAGGGCTTGTCTCACAGCATCTGTGATAATGCTGCGAAGGCGGTCTTCCGAGAGTACGATTAGCAGGCTGTTGTCGTTGAGTGTCATAATGTTAATATGGAATGTGAGACAATTTTTGTTTTAAATTTGGAATAAACCCCGCATATTTGCAACACAAAAAATTTAAAAGCCATGCGACTTGATGTTATTGGGCGACTTCATAATACAAGGCTTCCTCATTCAAAGCCTTTGCTTCCGCTTTTCGAGTGCATTGTAAATTCTATTCATGCAATTGAGGAAGCCGGGATAAAAAATGGATTAGTTCAAATTCTCATTGACCGGGATACAAGGTCAGGTGTTTTTGAATTTGAAGGCGAAGAAGATTTACGTCCTATTCAAAACATTTCGGTTCTTGATAATGGCGTAGGCTTCAATGAAGCAAACTTCTCTTCATTTGAGACAGGTGATACTCGACATAAAATACTAAAAGGCTCAAAAGGTATTGGACGGTTTATTTGGCTAAAGGCGTTTGAAGAAGTTGAGATTCACAGTTTTTACAAAGGCAAAGGGACACAACATTTTGAAAGGAAATTTGAGTTTAAAGCAAGCGAGCAAGGTTTAGAGAATCATTACAACGAACCCATAAAGGAAAAAAAACGCGAAACGACAGTTACGCTAAAAGGATTCATGGATGATTACCAAAAGGGATGCCCTAAGAGAATTGAAGATATAGCCTTGAGGATTATTGAACATTGCTTGGTGTATTTTCTCCACAACTGCCCAATAATTATCATCCGCGACCCACATAATAACAAGGAAGTAGTTGTTAATGACAAGTTTAAAGAAGTCACAAAGCACAGTCGAACGGTTAAAAACTTTTCGATTGGCACAAATGATTTTGTGTTAAATCTTATTGAAGTTTTTGCGAAGACGGGTACAAGCAAACTACATCTTTGCGCTCACAAACGAGAGGTAGAAAGTGAAGACTTGCCCAAATTTATACCTAATCTTGCACAACGCCTTGAAGATTCAGAAGGGAATGAGTTCATTGTGAGGGCTTATGTAAGTGGGGAATACTTGGATAGTATTGTAAACCAAGAAAGGACGAATCTACATTTCCCAAAAGACCGTCACAGTTCAGCATTGATACCTGAAATAACCGAAGAAATATTAGTTGGCAGGGTTTGTGAAATCATAACTGAAGAATTGGCAGGGTACCTAAATGAAATTCGTGTAGAAAAACTTGAACGCATTACAAAATTTATCAATTTGGATGCGCCACAATACAAGCCTCTTTTAAAGTACAAATCAGAGAATATTGACCTTATCAGACCAACCATCAGCAATAAAACGCTTGAAATTGAACTGTTTAAGATTCAACAAGACCTTGAATTAGAGGTAAAATCCGAAGGACGGCAGATTTTCGACCAAATCAAATCGGTTGAAGATTTGGCTGCTTTTGGTGACACCTACAGCAAGTATTCTGAAAAGGTCACAGAGTTAGGGAGCGCAAAACTGGCTCAATACATAATTTACCGCAAGACCATCTTGGAACTTTTGGAACACTCCCTTGAAATCGGTGATGATGAAAAATATGCTTTAGAAAATGCTGTTCACCAAGTCATATTCCCGCTAAGAAAGACCTCTGATGAAGTACCCTTCGACAAGCAAAATCTTTGGATAATTGATGAAAGGTTGGCTTACCATAGGTATCTTTCCTCTGATAAGCCATTCACTGAAATTACCCCGATTACCTCGGAGAGCAAAGACAGGGCTGATATTTTGATTTTTAATAGTCCTTTCGCTTTTGTTGATGCCACCAGACCCCCGTTTCAATCTATAGTAATTATTGAGTTCAAAAGGCCAATGCGCAAGGAGTACAGTTTTGATGATGACAACCCAATTGAACAAGTTTTCGGCTATATCGAGAGGATAATGGAAGGAAAAACTACTGATAATAAAGGTAGACCTATTCAAGTCAGTCAAAATACCCCCTTCTACTGCTACTTGATTTGCGATTTAACCCCTAAAATTGTCAGTATAGCGAAGAAAGCGGGATTTACTAAGACTCCTGATGAACAGGGATACTTTGGGTTTAATCCAAATTTTAATGCTTACGTTGAAATAATTGGATTTACGAAATTGCTGAATGATTCTAAGCAACGGAACCAAATCTTGTTTGACAAACTTCAACTCCCATCACAGTAATTTTTTGTTAAGGGCTTGATTATCAATAGAACAAATATTTCATGTCCACTCTCATCACCACGTCAAAAGGTTCAACCTTTTCAGGAAAGTTGCTCCTATTAGCCATCCTCCTTGGGATTTTGACCATTTTTGTACCATATTATTATGTTCAACACTCCGATGAAGTTCAGAACAGCATCCGAGAGATGGAGAAGAGCAGTGGTAAGAATGGTAAGCACGTCAATCAGAAAGCAAGGGAGAGTGCCGAAAAGGAGTACCAAAAAGTAAAAGAAGAATTGCAGCAATGGGACAGGAAGCCTAACAAAACACCAGATGACAAAGACTACATCAAAAAACTCCGTAAGATGCTCGAAAGGTTGAGGAATAAGAAAGATTTTTCGGGGGAGAACCATTCACAGAAGAATAAAGGTAACTAATCATGAAGACCTACACTTTCATCACCAATTTTCAAGGTGGAACATACATCTGTCAAAAAGAGGCTGATGACTTGAGGGAAGGTTGTGTCCTGTGGAAGGAGGATGTCACTTTGGGGGGGTACATACCAAACCTAAATGTACAAGCATTCAGCGAAGCCTTTGAATTAGACATTGATGAACTCCCACCACAACCTTTAGATACCCTCCAAAATGTCTGGTTGTTTCATCTGATGCTGGGTGATGAAACGCTTGATTTGCACATCGTCCAAACGGACAAATCCCAGTTTTAGTCCAAACTGTCGTGGTCAATCAAAGTTAACCTTTACCATAAAATCCAAAAGATTTAATCAATCTACATGGCAAAAACAAGAGATGATTTTTCTCCTTTAACCAAATCGGTATTGGCCAGAAGAGTCGGGTATAAGTGTTCAAACCCAAATTGTGGACGGATTACCGAAGGCCCACATAGTGATACTGCGAAATATTTATCAATTGGAGTAGCGGCTCACATTACAGCGGCTTCAAAGGGTGGCCCCCGTTTTGATGCTGAATTAACCAATGCAGAAAGACAAGATATTAAAAATGGAATTTGGTTATGTGAGGAACATGCAAAAATAATAGACAAAGACCCAGACAGGTTTACTAAAAAAATGCTAATAGAATGGAAGGAAAGAGCAGAGGCAATAGCATTGAGTGAATTGATTGGGAAGGAAAATCAAGAAATCAAACCTTTTTTAGAGGCGGAATTGAGATTTTTATATGGAGGGCAAACTTCTTTTGGTGAAAACACCTATGAGACTAATAAAAAATATGGAAATATTGCCATCAGTCCTCTTGCCGTGATTTGGGATTACAAGCAAGATTGGAACTATGATATTGTAATTTACAACAACTCAAAACAACCTGCATACAATGTGAAAATTACGAATAAATCAAAATTTGGCGGATTCAAGTTTCAAATGCAACAGATTTAGAGTTTTCTTATCGGACATGT
>CAYVPM010000483.1:0-3975 GCA_964453475.1 uncultured Saprospiraceae bacterium
ACGATGCCGCAAATCCCATTGTCGGCAGCGCCCAGGCTGCTTGCTGCGGCAAAGGCGCCAGCATTGTTGCGGTAAAAAAGGATATTTGGGTTCCCATCGACCGAGATCAGCACGTCAAGATCTCCATCGTTGTCTATATCGCCCCAAACATTGCTGAGCCGGCCTGCGGTGGTGGTGAACGGGGTATTAAGCTCCACGTAATTGCCGTTGTCGTTGCGGTAGAAACGGGTTTTTGCGCCGGAATAATTGCTGAGGCAAATATCCATATCACCATCATTGTCATAGTCTATGGCATTGTAAACCTGCCCGTCCTGCTGTTGGCTGAAGGGGAAACCGGTAAGCCGAACCAGTGAAAACACCCCGTTTTCCTTCAGCATATTTCGGTAGCAATAATCCGGCCCGGGGCTGCCGCCGGGGCCGGAACCTATAAGCAGGTCTGCATCGCCGTCCAGATCAAAATCCGTCCAGATTGGAATGGTGAACGGCTTGAATTCAGTGGCAAATTCGTACCCGGTGACAAGGCTAAAAGTGTCTTTGCCCGTTTGGAGGTACAATTTGCAAGGCTGGGAAACACTACCGGGCGGGAAGCCTTCGGCATGGGTGAAAAACAGGTCTAACAAACCGTTGTTGTCCGCATCAGCCAAAGCGCAATCCCAGGCACGGTAACTCACAAAATCGGAGAGAAGCGTGTTTTGAAGATTAAAAGTTTGGTCACCATTGTTGTCGTGCAACCCCGAAACCACGCTGGCAGAAATACAATCCAGGTCGCCGTCGTTGTCGATGTCTCCCCAGCTTGCACCGGCTGCTGCCTGCCCCAAAGTAACGCCTGCCACATCTGGCAATTGCTCGAAATTTCCATTGCCCAGGTTCCGGAACAGGAACTTTTGACAAACGAAAAGATCGGGATAATTATCGTGGTCCAGATCGATCCAGGATGCGCCTTTGTATTGCGCATTGGTGTTGATGAAACTCACAACGGGGTTGCCGGCATCTGTAACGCGGGTAAAAAGGTTTTGGCCGCAGAGGCATATCGGCAATAAGAGTAACAGAGGGAAAAGTTGTTTCATAGCTCAAGTTGTTTTTGTTGTATGGAAATTGACACAATGTTCCCGTCATTAAGGGAAAAAACAGTCAATTCCGATAAAGTTTTACCTTTCCAAAGCGCAAAGCACCGCTGTTGAAGATCGGGGTAAATACTTTTGCAATGCACCAACTATGGTCAACGCAGGGTGGTTGTGCATGCATGACTGTTACAAGTCATTTTAAAATCAGGCATTTGTTTTTTACCCGCCGAAGCCCTTTTTCAGGGCGTAGGAGGTCAATCAAAGCATTCAAAATCACTTTAATTACAGTATAAAATGCCCTCATGATGCCGGTATTCAATTCCTGGACGATAATATTTCTGCTGGCAGCCGCCCAGGGTTTCTTTATTGCATTTGTGTTGTGGCGCTGGAAACGCGGCGTACGGCAAGGCAACCGCTTGTTGGCTTGTCTGCTCGCGTTGTTCTCGCTTTCGATGCTGGAATATGTGTTGTATTGGACAGGGCTTATTATCAATTGGCCGCATTTCTCCAACCTGAGTGCCAATTTCCCGATTCTTTACGGCGCATTGATCTGGCTGTACCTGCGCACGATTTATGAAGATAAACCATTGACGCGTACGGATTTATGGCACTTGTTTCCATTTGTCCTTTGTTCGCTTCCATTTTTGCCATGGTATTTTGCTGCGACTTCTGTGAAGCAACAGCATCTTGCCAGCCAATCGCCATTTGATTGGCTGGGTTGGCCTTTGCGGATACAGTTTTGGGCAAGAATGGCCCATTTGGCGGGTTTTGCGGCCTGGAATTGCTGGTACATTTCCAAACAACCCAAAGTTGGCGATACGACGCGCTGGGCTTGGGCGATTTGCAGCTTTCAGGTTGTTTTTGCACTGGCTTATATGTCCTATTTTTTCCTGATACAGTTCCCTTTATTCAGCTTGACATGGGACTATCATATTTCAGCCGTCATGACTGTGATGATTTATCTGATTGCTTATGCCGGGTACGTGCAACCTGCTGTTTTTGACGGCTTAAACTGGACGGAGGCAAATACCCCGGCCAAATACCGAAATTCCGGGCTTACACCCGAAGCAAGCCGAACCTTGCTGGAACACCTGGAACTCCTGATGCTGCAGGAACGTATTTACCACGACCCGGAAATCAATCTGGACAAATTGGCCAAACTCCTGGATGCCAGCAAACACCATGTTTCGCAGGTAATCAACGAACACCTGGGCATGTCGTTTTTCGAATATGTCAACCTGCTTCGCGTCAATGAAGCGCGAAACCTGCTGGCAGAAAGCTCCCGCAGCGACCTCCACGTAATTGAGGTGGCGTATTCCGTCGGATTTAACAACAAAACATCCTTCAATGCCGCTTTTAAAAAAGCGACGGGGATGACGCCTACGGAATACAGAAAAAACCACGGGACGAGTGATACGGAAAACGGGCAACCGCAGGAAGCGCAATAGATTCACTGTTTTAAGAATGATTTATCAGCATTTGTTCGCCAGAAGCGACCGTTTGCCGATATGAAATTTATGACTTCAGTAAATTTTGTTACCATTGCGGTTTGAAAATTATACTGCAAGATGAAACGAGTCCTTCTATTAGTTTGCCTATCGGTAGCCCCATTACTGCTTATTTCCCAAAAGACGAAAGCTGCTTTGAGAACAGCACCGCCAGCTCCCGAGCCGGGTGCAGCAGTCGATTCGCTGTTGCTTGGTTCGATGACCTGGCGCAACATCGGCCCCTTTCGCGGGGGGCGCTCGGCAGCTGTGACCGGTGTAGCCGGCAAACCCAACCTCTTTTATTTTGGCGGTACCGGCGGCGGCGTTTGGCGCACCCAGGATGGCGGACGTACCTGGGAAAATATTTCCGACAACTTTTTTGGCGGTAGCATCGGTGCGATTGAAGTAGCCCCTTCTGACAACAATGTGCTTTATGTTGGGGGCGGGGAGTGCACCGTGCGGGGCAACGTGTCTTCAGGCACCGGAATGTGGAAAAGCGAGGACGCCGGCCGCAGCTGGAAAAATATCGGCTTGAAAAACAGCCGTCATATCCCCCGCCTTCGCGTACATCCCGCTAATGCCGACATCGTCTATGCGGCCGTGCTGGGCGATCTGTTCAAATCCTCTGAAGAACGCGGAATTTACCGTACCAAAGATGGCGGTAAAACCTGGCAGCGAATTCATTTTGTCAGCAAAGACGTCGGTGCAGTCGATTTGGCGATGGACCCTACCAACCCCCGTATCTTGTACGCATCTTTTTGGCGCGTGCGCCGCACACCGTACGACATGAGCAGCGGCGGTTACGGATCCAGTATGTGGAAAAGTAGCGACAGTGGTGATACCTGGACGGAGCTGACCCGCAACGAAGGGCTTCCCAAAGATACCATCGGCATCATTGGGCTGGCCGTGAGTGCGGTGAGGCCCGATCGAGTGTTCGCCATCATGGAAAGCCAGACAGGCGGTGTTTTCCGCTCGGATGACGGCGGAAAAAAATGGTCGAAAGTCAATGAAGACCGCGCGCTGCGCCAGCGGGCCTGGTACTATTCCCGCATTTACACCGATACTAAAGATGCCGACCAGGTTTACGTGGTGAATGTAGCCTACCATAAATCGAAAGACGGCGGTAAAACTTTCCAGGCGAAATATGCACCACACGGCGATCACCACGACCTGTGGATAAGTCCCGAAGACCCAAATCGCATGATAATCGGCGACGACGGCGGCGCCCAGATCACGTATGACGGCGGCGAGACCTGGACAACCTACCACAACCAGCCAACGGCACAATTTTATCGCGTAACCACCGACAATGCATTTCCCTTTAATATTTACGTAGCGCAACAAGACAACAGCAGTGTCAAAATCGCGCACCGGACCGATGGCGGTTCCATTACGGAGCGCGATTGGGAACCAACGGCAGGCGG
>CAYVPM010000484.1:0-3974 GCA_964453475.1 uncultured Saprospiraceae bacterium
GGTTTAAAGACTTAACAATACCGAGCGGTTTTGTTACGCCGGTCTTTTCATCCTTTTCTGTGAAATTAAGGTGCTTGGCTGCGTCTGCTTCAAGAGCATATACTTGAAAATATTTTTCTATGTACTGTAAGGCTGTTTCACCACTTGAATTCTTTTTCTGGTCTTTTAAAATTTCATTTTGGAAGAGTCGGGCGTATGGATCAAAACCACCGTATTGTTCAATTCCTTCCAGTATCAATAGAGCGAGTTCTTTTTTCACTGGTTGTATTACCTTCTTCAAAAGCCAGGCTAGGTCTTGTGTATCGGACGCTGTAAACATAATTCGGTCTGGGAACATACCGACACCTGGCTTAATATCACCACTTACATACGCAAGACCCTTAGGTGAAGGTAAGAGTATTTGTGCGTCCGTAACACCAACTTCCTTAGACATCATTTTTTCCAATAATCTCCGGCATAACCAGGCAAAAAGGTAACTGGCGGCCCAGAGTTCCCGGGTTTTCTCTGCTTTCCCAATCGTCTTATAAATAGGGCCGATGGTAAGCGCGAAGTATCTAGCATTATTTTGTGTTTCCATCTGTAGCTCGGGGTTTTAGTTGTGCATAAATATTCTTCAAAATGGCAAAATCGTCATGTTTTTTCCCTTTCTTCACATAATCTTCCAAATCAACGGAAAAGGCATGTGTAAAAAATGCATCAAAATTAAATTCCTCTGGAAAGGGAATTAGAAGTTCCCTGGATATTTTGTCGAAATGAAGATTTACCATTTCGCCAAGAAAAGCCGTTTGGCCTAATTGATGGGACGCTGGGGCATTATAAGAAGCTTTCAGATGCTTGGGGACTTCAAAAAACACTCGAAACCTGCCTTCTGACAAACGGAGCGGCTTAAACAGTATAGGCGACGGGATTCTTGAAAAAATGGCGCTCTTTGTGTCGTCCGGATCTCTTTTATAGAATTCTTTGTGCAGATTGTCCTCGTATTCTTTCTTCCAGGCAGATTCAGCAGCCAAGCCTAATAAATCCCGCCAAAGGAAATGTGTGGGCTTGCTTAAGTCTTCTCGGAGTGTTTTTAAATTTATACCATTCTTGTCCCACAACACAGGTGAACTAAGGTCGTTGGGATGTTTAATTTCGTGTTTGGTTTGAATATGCGGATAAAAAAATTGTTTTATCGTTCTTTTATCCCACTGGGCGGCCTTTTTTTCTTTAAGATATCGCCAAAGTAAAGATTTGACATACAGTTGTTTATCTTCGTTTCCCCAACAAATATTAATGCCACTCCTTATGGATTTATAAAAGACATCAATTACGCGGAACAATTCTTTTTGACGCGCATACTCATCCATTATTGTAGAAACATCTACATCAAAAGCATACTCCAAGTCAACGTTAAAATCCGGTGGCAGATCTTGCTTCAATAAAAAATAAGAGCCGAATCCTTTGCTTTGCCGCATCCCGAAATTGGTTCGCATCAAAAAGTCCGGAAAATTATTTTGTATAACCTCCAGTAAATTGGTATTGGTGGAATGGATGGTGACTTTTACCAATTGGTGAAAGGTAAAATGGTTGCTTTTTTTGTGCTCATTCATTTGTTTATGGTCGCCCATATTACCGAAAAAGCAAGGAAAACCCTGCTCCGGTTCTTTAGTCTTGGGCAAGAAGGCAGATGGGTAAAGCTGCACAATTTCCACCCGCATACGATAATCCAGGGCAGGTTTAGCGGTGGTTTTTTCATCCTCTGACTTGAGCTTTTCGGGACGGGAATGGAGGTAAATCCGATGTTCGTCCTGACGCATCATAGCCTTCAAACGCTCATTTTCATCACCATATTCACCCGTTAACTTTCCAATAAGGTACTTATCCAATTTAGCTTTCACCTCCGTAGCCCGCAAGGTCGCCCCTGCCTGGTCGTGCTGAAAATGAATGATCGGCGTATGTTGTTTTAATGTAAACTTTAACTTGAAATCGCTCATAATGTTAGAATTAATGGTATAATTTCCTGTGTTCATTCAAGAAATCAGATCAATATACTAATTTGGTTAAGCTGGGTCTTTCTCATCATTATTGGCACATTTTAACAAGTCAATCATCTCCACAAGCACCTTTCGGATTTCATCTGGTGCTTCATCTTTTACCTCCTTGATCTTCTTACCATCCTTGAATTCAAGTGTGATTTTTGTTCGAAAATTTTCTGTAAATTGAAGTAACTTGTTGTCTTGAATAACCATGGCTCTTTTATGCTCTGACAATTTAATAGCAAGGTCTTTTATTGAAGGGTTTGCCTCTATTTGCCCTTTTACCAATTCTTCAATTTCATATTTCAGGTATTTTGCTCTTTTCCAATCCAGAAATTGAAGCCAAGCAATCAATGCTATTAAAAAGAAAATACAGGCAGTGTAGCAAATCAATTGAACCAATAGGAAATTGGTATTGTCATCCACCTTAGGCGATGGCCAAAAAAATAATTTCCAGATATAAACACTCAATGCCAGCAAGGCTGCGATTTGGATCAGATTGATTCTAGAAATCATCGACTTAGTTTTAATTTGTGAACACATCTGGAGCAATGAATAATATGACTAACATTAGGAGGATTACAGCAATCATATAGAAGCCACGCCAAAAACCTTTGGTTTTTATGACACCAAAAAACAGCAATGAAGTAGCGATGCATAAGAATCCAAGCCCCAGCCAATTTTTTGAGGAAGTACCCAAATACGACACCACAAACGAAGGCACCACAAAAAAGGCCCCGATGTACGACAGTATGTCCAATTGCTCGTTCCGCCGGCTCTCTTCCAGCAGCATGGTGTAATTGTGCAACTCCGCTATTTCCGCTGCCAGGGATTTTACCTGCTCCTCGAGCCGCATGTGCGTTTGCAGCAGGTCGTACAGTTCTATGCCCTGTTCCTGGGCGGTCACCTCGCGGAAGTATATCTTGTTCACAAACCGGATGTATTGTTTGTACAGACTGCTCACGTGCGCGCCCAGGGATGCCTGCTTTTCGGAAAGATCGCTGATGGCGGTCACTTCGTCGGAAAAGCGCAGCACACAGCCGCGCTGCAGCAGTGCCAGTTCTGCCAGTTTGAAATAGTTGGTCTGCACATGGGAGCAAAGTAATTTGGCAAAGGGGTTTTTATCAAATGTTTGCGTCAGGCAGACAAAGGAATAGCGGCTGACCCCGTACACCGTGCCAGACTCCTGCCAACGGAGGTTGGAATGGCTTTCCAACAAGGTTTTCACCATGGCGGCGTTGCGGCAGGTGCGGAAGCCGCCGTCCACAAAAACATACCTGTACCACCAGTCGTTCTGATCGGGCGGCGCGTCGAAGCTAGTTTTGGCCATTTGGGCCGACAACTCGTCATTGCCGTACCAGCACACGACAAACATGCGGTCGTCGAGCACCGGGCTGATGGAAATCCCTGCCAGCAGCGCGGGTGGCAGCAATTGTTTGAGCAGGCCGGGGGTAGCCTTCAAATCCGGGGAACGTCCTGCGCTTACCCCTTGGCCGAAATCCTCGACAGCGAGCGCCTGGCCGGCCGGTTTCAATAAAACGATTGACTGCGCCAGTTCGGCGCCTTTCACCCCGTCGAGGCCCTTTTCCCAGCGCGCATCCTCAAAAAAAGCCTGGGTGCCGAGCAAGGCGGTATCCGTGCCCAAAAAAGGCGGGTACAGCCGCCGGCCAAATTGGTTGATCTTTAAGACATCGTCTTTGTCAGGAAATTCACGGTTGTAACAATGGAAGGAAAGGATGCCTACCCCGGAACTGTAGAAACTCAAGCCAATGGAATCGAGCTCCAGGTTGTACTTGCTGCCATCATACAGGTAAATGTTGTAGCTGCCGCCTTCTGCCTCCTTGTGCTGGTAATAGACCTGATATTGCGCATCCTTATCGCCGTACAGCACCGGGCGCACGAAGACGTAGAAATAATTGGCTTCGTTGTATTGCACCAGGGACTCCGGTTGGGTCCAGG
>CAYVPM010000485.1:0-3965 GCA_964453475.1 uncultured Saprospiraceae bacterium
GTCATGCACCTGATCGGCGCGTTTCCAGGGCCAGCCGCCAAACTGTGTGGCATGAAAATCCTCAAAAGCCTGGTGAATCTCTTCCTTGGTGTTCATCACAAATGGGCCGTACTGGATCACCACCTCTTTGATGGGCCTGCCTTGCAAAACCAGAATTTTCGCTTCTTCCGCGCCATTGACTATCTCCAGGTCAACCGCCGCATTCACCACAATAGAATGGTACTTTTCGATGGGTTTGCCCGCAACCGAAATCTGGGCGCCTGTATAGAAATACAACACCCGGTTGATGCCTTCGCTGGCTTTCGGCAAGGTAAACACGGCGTTTGCATCCAGTTTCATGTTAAAAATGGCCACTTCATTGGCCGGATCAGCAGCCCAGGAATCGGGCGGCGGTGCGGGCGCTGCGTGCTGCATGAGGCTTCCGGCAATGACTTCCACCTCCGTTCCACGGTGCTGCAGCTTCGGGATTTTACTGCCCCAGAGCATTTTGAAATGCGGCTCCACCATTTTGTTCCGCTTGGGCAGGTTCAGCCAGATTTGGAACAACTCCATGGGATTATCTTCCTCTTGACTGAGCAAGGGAAACATTTCAGAATGTTGAACACCTTTCCCGGCGGTCATCCACTGCACATCGCCTTCGCCGTAACGGCCGGATGCGCCCATTGAATCGGCGTGGTCAACGATGCCGTCGCGAACAACGGTGATCGTTTCAAAACCCCGGTGCGGGTGGCCAGGGAAACCCGGCACTTTTTTACCGTGGTACATGCGAAAACCGTCTTTGATGATAAAGTCGTCGCCAAGCGAACGGCCTTTTAGCGAGATCGCAGGACCCATTTCTTCGTTGCCTTTGGGGAATTTATCCTCATGGTGCACACAAAACAGGAAAGGATCGAGGGTGTCCCACACAAAACCCATGGGCTTCACTTCGAGCACTGGGTGGCCAGGGGCTTTTTCGTCAGGCTCCTCCTTCGCAGTTGCTAAACGACTACCGCTGAGGCCAAACATGGAAAGCAGGCCCAGGGAGAATTTTGCCAGGAAACTGCGGCGGTTATCTGTTTCTTTGCGCATAAACTTGTGTAGTAATTTATACTGTGATTAAAGTGATTTTGAATGATTTGAGTGAAGCAAATGCTTGATTTTAAACTGACTGTAGCATTTCGTCATTCATAACCACTTTGCGTTGACTATACAATGAAAATCAAATATAGGGATTATGAATAAAAACGCGCTTGCCTTTTACTGCTTTATAACATCCTTCGCTTTGTGTTGTTCACCACAGCCGTTGCGCAAAAAACAGCTTGCAAGCCGCCCAAACGTTATTATCATCTTTACCGACGATCAGGGATATCGCGATGTGGGCTGTTTTGGGGCTACCGATTTTGAAACGCCAAACCTGGACCGCCTGGCGCGGGAGGGCGCGCGCTTGACCCAGTTTTACACCGCCCAACCCGTATGCTCGGCTGCCCGGGCGGCTTTACTGACGGGCTGCTACCCCAACCGCATCGGCATCCACCAGGCGCTGATGCCCAATGCCGCTATCGGACTGAACCCCGCTGAAACGACCATTGCCGACATGTTGAAGGCCAATGGTTACGCAACTGCAATTTTTGGAAAATGGCACCTGGGGGATGCGCCCCAATTTATGCCCAACAAACAGGGGTTCGATACTTATTTCGGCATCCCATACTCCGGTGATATGTGGCCCAAACATCCACAGCAGGGTACCGTATTTCAATTTGGCGCGCTTCCACTGTACGAAAATGAAAAGGCAATCGACACCCTCTGGGATCAAACGGAATTGACGGCACAAATCACTGCCCATTGCGTTGAATTCATCAGAGAACAGCGCGACAAGCCCTTTTTCCTGTACGTGCCGCACCCGCAACCCCATGTACCGCTGTATGTTTCCGGTAAGTTTAAAGGAAAATCGAAGCAGGGATTATACGGCGACGTCATCATGGAACTCGATTGGTCGGTCGGGCAAATTATGGATGCGCTCAAAAAGTACGGTTTGGAGGAGCGAACCCTGGTCATTTTCAGCTCCGACAACGGCCCCTGGCTTGCTTATGGGAACCATGCTGGCAGCGCCGCACCGCTTCGCGAAGGCAAAGGCACCGTTTGGGAAGGTGGCGTTCGGGAGCCGTGTATCATGCGTTTTCCCGGAAAAATCCCTGCCGGAAGCACCCTGGAAACACCCATAATGACCATAGATTTACTACCGACCATCGCGGCACTTACAGGTTCAGCCCTGCCCGCGCTCAAAATTGACGGAAAAAATGCCCTGCCCGTTTTGACCGGGACTCAACAGCAACCGCTCCACGATTTGCTGTTTTTTTATTACAACCAAAATGAAATGCAGGCCGTCCGGTATTACGACTGGAAACTCTATTTCCCGCACAGTTACCGCAGCATGGGCGACAACCCAGCAGGCCGGGATGGGCTGCCGGGGCAATATCAGACCGTCCAAATGAACACACCGGAGCTGTACAACTTGAAGGACGACCCATCAGAGAGCCACGATGTAGCCGGGCAATACCCCGCCATTGTAGCGAGGATCCAGGCGGCTGCCGATTCCATGCGGCTTCAACTGGGTGACAAGTTGCGGGGAATTAAAGGGGTGGAAAATCGCCTGCCTGGGCGGAAAAGCAATGAAAAATAGAATTAGCGTCCGGTGATTATTTCTATTACCGGACGCTAATTTCTGAAAAAAGGCAAATACCGCTTGGGTGAATTATTTTGAGGGCATCACCTTCAACGCGCAAAGTTTCCACACACTGCCTTCCTGCACCACTTCGTGCTCATATTTGCCAGTTTCTGCAATGGCTTCACCGGTTTTCTTATGGGAGCCTTTGTTGGTGTAGGTGCCGGATACTTTCACTTTGCCGCCTGGCTGAGCCATCATGGTACGCAAAGTGATGGCCGTTTGCAGGGAAAAACTCAGAAAAGTCTTTGACGAAGCTGGCTTCGATATCAGCTTTGGAAACAGTAACGCTGCTGCCATCCGCGTTGTAGCTGATGACCTGATCGGTGTACATGGCGCCCAGGGCGGCGGCATCTGCCCGGTTGAAGGCTGCCTGCCATTTTTGGGCGAAATCAGATACTTCCTGTTCGATGTTCTGGGCGGCCAATGGCGTTGCGAAAGCTGCAAAAAAAGCTGCAAAAAGCAGGGAAAATGGAATGCGTTTTTTCATGTTTGTTTGTTGAAAAGAAAAAATGGTCGATAAGATGTGGCTAAGGTAAGGAAGTACTGGGAATTGAACGGCAAAGTGCTTGTGTAGTACTGTGATTAAAGTGATTTTGAATGATTTGAGTGAAATAAATGCTTGATTCTTGATTTTAAAATGATTGCAACATTTCTTCATTCACTACCACGCTGCGTTGACTATACCTATGCAATTGAATACCCTCCGCGATTTTTTTCCAATGACAACCTGTATCAACGGGTTCGAACGCTAAAATCCCGTATTTTTGCCCTCTCTTCACCAACTCATCCACTTTCCCATGTCCCGATTTCTCCTGGTATACTTATACCTGTTCCTGGCCGCCCCAAGTCCTGCCCAAACACCCCAAGACAAAGCCATCCCCGTTCATATCTCCACGGGCATAAACCCACCAGCCGTGCTCATCACCTGGGCGAACCCGGCTCCCTCCGACATTAAACTGCGTCGGCGCATTAAAGGGCAGCCCGGCAATTCCTGGATCGATCTGGTCAATGCCCAGGAAACCCTGCTGGATGGCCATTACGACCTTGGCTTGTCGGGCGACGAAACCTATGAGTACCAGGTGGAGCGCAAAACCGGCAGCATCACTGCCTACGGGTATGCCTATGCCAATTTCTTCACACCCGTTGTAGATACCCGGGGAAAAATACTGGTGTTCATCGATTCTACTACCGCCGATCAGCTGGGGGCCGACCTCATTACTTTTAAAAACGACCTGCGCGGTGAAGGCTGGCAACCCGTGCC
>CAYVPM010000486.1:0-3965 GCA_964453475.1 uncultured Saprospiraceae bacterium
AGCACAAAGGAACCAAAGCTGTTTGGCGATACCCCCAGGAAAGGCATTGAAACACCCCAGTCGATGCTCAGCCAGCGGATAAAATCAAATATCCATTGCCGGAATGGCCAGGGAACTTTGGTGATGAGGTTACCGGCGCCTTTGCCGGCGCCTGTATTGTTTTTCCGTAATTGCTGGATTTCTGCTTGCAAGTATTCGCTGAGCTCCTGTAGGCTGAGTCGCTCGGCATTTTCGACTTTCACTGCAGTCATTTGATCGCCCACCAGCACCGAAAGCGACACGCCCACCGATTGGCGCTGGATGATGCGGCCGCGGCGTACATAGCTGTTGATCTCCGGGGCCGCTTCCGCAACGCCTCGAGCGAAAGCCAGCAAAAAAATATGGGTGAGCGTGATTTTTAGACCATTTTTGCGCTGCTCGGCCACAAAGGCCTCCACTTCGGTCACATCAAACTCCACCGAACCGAAGATCTTGGAATCCCGGGGCTTTTTGTAAATGATGGTAGTGAGGATACGCCAGGGGCTGTTGGATGCTGTCATTTCTTTAAAATTGGCAAATTGGCAAAGGGCAAGTTGGCAAGTTGGCAAGTTGGCAAGTTGGCAAAGGGCAAGTTGGCAAAGGGGCAACTGTCAGGGTGGGGCAAAAATGCGAAGAAAGTATTGGTTTGTACAAGAAGGGAGATGGATGAATCAATAATATTGCGGGAAAATTTTACTTCTGGACCACGGCACAGTGTTCAAATCATAGCTTTTCCATATCCATCCAAAATGTAAGTGTCACTTGTGAAAAGCATCGAAAAACGAAATAAATGACCTTCTCAACTGCTCAAATTACCCAGCTCGCCAAATTGCACTACGGACTTGATGTTGACATCAGCCCCCTCCCCGGCGAAATCGACCTCAACTTTCGCCTTGAAACCCGCGCGGGAAAGCTGTTTAACTTGAAAATCGCCAACCAGCACGAACGTTTCGAAAACCTGGAATTCCAAAACGCCATGATGCGCCAACTAGCAGCTGCGGGACTGGGTGTTCCTGTGGTTGTCAATACCCTCGAAGGCCAGCCCATCACATCGATCACTGCCCCCGATGGCTCCCAGCGCCTCATGCGCCTGCTCACCTGGATCGAAGGCCGCTGCATCGCCAACGTGAACCCACATACGCCGGAATTACTGGAAAAAGTAGGCGCCCTTTGCGGCCAAATAAGTGCGGCCATGCAGGGTTTCGAACATCCCGCCGCGCATCGCTTTATCAAATGGGACGCTTCGCAAGCTGCCTGGACGCGGGATCATCTTGCCAAGATCGACGGAAAGGAAAAGCAGGAACTCGCCGAATACTTTTTGCAATTGTTTGAAAATCAAGCAGCTCCTTTGCTTCCCAGCCTCCACCAAAGCGTGATCTACGGCGATGCCAACGATTATAATATACTGGTCGACAACGACCTGGACGACCCCTCCGTGCCTGGTGTCATTGATTTTGGGGATGCAGTCTATGCTCATACCATCAACGATTTGGCTGTAGCCGCAGCCTATCTGGCAATGGACAAGCCCGACCCGCTGTCAGCCATTGCCCAACTGGTGAAAGGCTATCACCGTGTGTTTCCGATGACAGAACCGGAAGCCGAAGCCCTGTTGCCGCTTATCGGCGCGCGGCTGCTCATAAGCGTCACCTGCTCCGCCATGAACCTGGCTGAAAACCCCGCCAATACCTACCTGCAAATCAGCGATCGCCCTGCATGGGCACTGATGGCGCAACTGCGCGAGATACCGCCTGCACTGGCACTGGCTACCATCCGCCATGCCTGTGCCTGGGAGCCTTGCCCGGAAAGGGCCTTGTATGATCAATGGTTGGCCGAAAACCAGGCGCAAGTCATGCCCGTAGTTGCCACAGATTTGAGCGAGGCTACCTGGCTCGACCTTTCCGTAGGCAGTTACGACCTGGGAAATTACGGCGACATCGAAGACGCCGGATTGCTGCACAGCCGCATCCTGGATGCCCAAAATGGCAAGGTGGGCATTGGTCGTTACAACGAAGCCCGGCCTTTTTACACCACCGACGCCTATGCCGTGCAGGGCAACAATGGCCCGGAATGGCGCAGCATCCACATCGGGCTCGATATTTTTATGGAACCCGGCACAAGCGTGATGGCGCCCATCACCGGAACGCTGCACAGTTTTCAGGACAATGCCCACGAACGCGACTACGGCCCAACCATTATTCTGGAACACAAAATATCGGATACCATCACGTTTTACACGTTGTACGGCCACCTCAGCCGCAGTTCGCTGCAGGGGCTGTTCATCGGTCAGCCCATCGCTGCCGGACAAGCCTTCTGCCAAATCGGCCCTATGCCGGAGAATGGCAACTGGTCGCCGCACCTGCACTTTCAGGTTATCCTCGATATGCTCGACAAGCAAGGTGATTTCCCAGGGGTGACTTTCCCTGAAAACCGCGCCGTCTGGACGAGCATCTGCCCCGATCCCTGGCAATTGTTAACCGGCACACTATCTCCAGCCGCAGAGGAGGTTTCGGTAGAAAAAATCCTCAACGTCCGGAAAAGTAATCTGGGCAAAAACCTGAGTGTTTCCTACCAAAAACCCCTTACCATGCTGCGGGGCTGGCGGCAATACCTGTTCGACGACACGGGCAGGCGGTATTTGGATACAGTAAACAACGTCGCGCACGTAGGCCACGAGCACCCGCGCGTGGTGCGCGCAGGCCAACGGCAAATGGCCGTGCTGAACACCAATACCCGCTACCTCCACCCAAACATCACTCGCTTTTCGGAAGCCCTGCTGGCCACCTTCCCGCACGAACTGGAAGTGGCGTTTTTTGTCAACAGCGGCAGCGAGGCCAACGAACTAGCCATGCGCCTGGCAAAATCCTATACCCAACAACAGGATATGATCGTGGTAGAAGTTGGCTATCACGGCAATACCCAGGGTTGTGTAGAGATAAGTTCCTACAAATTCGACGGGCCGGGCGGACGCGGGGCCGCGCCAAACGTGCATGTAACGCCTATCCCCGATGCTTTTCGCGGTATTTACCTGGGAAACACGCCTGAAACCGGAGAAAAATACGCCAGCCATATCGCCGGAGCCATTGCTAAAATACGGGCTGAAAGCCGCGGTCCGGCAGCCTTTATCTGCGAATCGGTGATCAGTTGCGGTGGACAAGTGACGCTGCCAGTGGGGTATTTGAAAGCCGCCGTGGGGCATGTCCGCGCAGCCGGCGGCCTGTACATCGCCGATGAGGTACAAACCGGGTGCGGGCGGCATGGCCAATATTTTTGGGCGTTTGAGGAACATGGGGTGCTGCCGGATATTGTCAGCATCGGCAAACCCATTGGCAACGGCCATCCGCTGGCGGCTGTGGTGACCACCCGCGCCATTGCCGACGCGTTTGCCAACGGCATGGAGTATTTCAATACATTCGGGGGGAACCCGGTTTCCTGTGCCATTGGATTGGAGGTGCTGCAAGTGATCCACGAAGAAGGATTGCAGCAAAATGCTCTTGAAGTTGGATCTTATTTGAGCGGCCAGCTAAAAGCCCTGGCGGCACAATTCCCCATTATCGGCGACATCCGGGGCCCGGGGCTTTTCCTGGGGATAGAATTGGTTAAAGCCCGGGAAAGCCTCGAGCCAGCCGCCGCCCAAACCGCTTATGTAGCCAACCGGATGCGGGATCTGGGCATCCTCATGAGTACCGACGGGCCGTATCACAACGTGCTGAAAATCAAGCCGCCGATGGTTTTTTCAAAAAAAGACGCGGATTTCTTGCTGGAAATGCTGGAGAAAGTGTTGCGGGAGGATTTTATGCGGTAATGGAGGGTCAGATCAAGGGCCCTCGGGGCTGTGTCAAAAGGTTAGCATCGCATATGCCTCCAATCTTTATTTCGATTTTCTTGGCCAAGGCCTTCCAGGTTTTGAAAACCTGGAAGGTCTAAGCGCTCGAACGAAATTAAAATCG